>CAZSUN010000104.1:8069-13245 GCA_964610045.1 uncultured Sphaerobacteraceae bacterium | reverse complement strand
ACCGCCTGAGCAACCAACCGAAGAGCCCACCGAGGTCCCGATCGAACAGGGCTGATCCCGTCTCCGGTGTGACAAGCACAGGTAGGGCTTCGTGACCGGGGACGACAGCCCAGCCTGGCTTCAGCTGCAATTGGTCCAACGTTCCGCTCTCGCGCAAGGCAGCCACCATGACCGCAAGTGCCCCGATCCCGTCGTTCAGCCGCCGCACCGTCATCCAGGGTGCCGGCGCGGCCTCCGTCCTGGCCGCACTCGCATCATCCGGCAGCACCCGGGCCGGCCAGGCGACGCAACCGGTCACCACCCACCCGCGCCTCTGGCTGACTGAGGACGCCCTCCCACGCATCCGGACCTTTGCGTCGGAAGACAACCCTCTCTGGATGGGCGGCATTCTCCCACTCCTCGACACCTTCGAGGCGCAGGTCGCGTCCGGCGTGGTTCCGGCCCAGGACGACGGCGCCATTGCCTGGGCCGAGTACCCCACCGAGAACTACGCGCAGTTCTTCGCGTTCCTGTACCTCATTCACCCGGATGAAGCCGCACGTGCCCGGTACGGTGAGATCGCCCGCGACCTGCTGATGTTCGCCATCAATGAGGCCGCGAAAGGCGTGGCCGAGGGCGAACCCTTCCGCGATCCGTACTTCTCCGTGTTCGATCGCTCCCGCTGGTGGGGTGCCGGATTCCCGCTCACGGTGGACTGGATCTACCCGCTGCTTTCCGCCGAGGACAAGGCCACCATCCGCGAGGTCTTCCTCCGCTGGATCGCCGAGAACGAAGCCGCCACGGTCACGGGCGACGCCAACCACCCGCAGCCGGAAGGCCTCGTCAACGATCCCGCCCTGCTGGAGGATACGTACCGGGTGCGCTGGGCAGGCAACAATTACTTCACCGCCCACATGCGCAACATCGGGCTGATGGCGATGGCGCTCGATCCTGAGGACGATCCCGACGGATCGCTGACAGGCGCCCTCGGCAGTGCCACCGGTGCCTGGCTCTACATGGTCGATGCCCTGCTCAAGGGCGATTCGCGTGGCGGCCTCACCGCCGAGGGATTCGAGTACACGCCGCTCGCGCTCTCGTACGTCACCCAGTTCCTGCTGGCGCTGCACACCGCCGGGCAGGACGACCCCGCCACCTGGGGTCCACAGGTCGAATTCACCGCCAACCCGTTCTGGAACGAGGTGATCCCGGCGCTACTCCACTCGTTCAGCCCTGCGCCGGGCACCATTCCGGGGATGGAATACCTCGCGCCGATGTACTTCCCGGCCTGGTACGGCGACGGTGAGACCTACGTCGCACCGGACACGATCGGGCTGCTGGGACCGCTCGGCTACTTCGACGACCTCACCGGCAACACCGAGCGGCTGGAGGCGATCCGCTGGATCCAGTGGCAGATGCAGGCCGGGGGCCAGGGTCAACTGCTGTACCGGTTGTCATCCGGAGCGGGCGATGCCCACATCGCCATCTTCTACTTCCTGCTGTTCGACCCAACCGGCCAGGTAGGCGACGATCCGCGTTCCTCCCTGCCGCTGGAGCACCTGGCCGAGGGCATCGGCCGCGTGCTCGCCCGTACCAGTTGGGAGGAAGACGCCACCTGGTTCACATACGCCCTCGGCTGGAGCGCGGTCGATCACCAGCACGCCGACGGCAACCAGGTCGAGTTCTACCGCCAGGGCGAATGGCTGACGAAGGAGCGCACCGGCTACGGGTTCAACATCGGCTCCTCCGACTACCACAACACCCTCGCGCTGCAGAACGACCAGCCCGACCACTTCGACCCCAGCGACTATCGCTACCCCATGTCGCTGCGGGGCTCGCAGTGGATGATCGTCGCCGCAGGCGATCCCGAAATCCTCGCCCTCGACCTTGCGGACGACTACCTGTATGCCCACGGCGATGCCACCAACCTCTACAACTCGGAGGTCGAACTCTCCACCGATATCGTCCATGCCAGCCGCGCGGTGGTTTGGCTCAAACCCGACCACATCGTGATCTACGACCGGGCGGTTACCCACACTGACGGCCGGTTCAAGCGGTTCTGGCTCAACTTCCCGGCCGAGGCGACTGTCGACGGCTCAATCGCCACGATAACGACGCCGAACGGCCAGCAATTGGCGGTCACCACCCTGCTTCCCACCGACGCCGAGATCACCGCCGAGGTTGCGGAGCCCCTGGAAGAAAGCGGGGAGGTCGCGGCGGGGGAGTTGATGACCCACCGCCTGCGCGTCGAAGCGCCCGGCGGTCCGGCCGATGTCCGTTTCCTGCATGTGCTTCAGGGGGCTGACGGCGGAACTGCCCCGGACGCAGTCACCCTGATCGAGAGCGAGGAGGGTACACCCTTCGCGGGGGTCGCCGTGGCCGGCACGGCGGTGCTGTTCCCGGTCGATGTCGATGCGGTGGTCGAATCGGTTTCGTACACCGCGCCGGATGCGGTCCGCCACCTCATTACCGGTCTCGAACCGGGATCGGGATGGGATATCGCGATCGATTCGAGTGGCCGTGTAACCATCGCGCCCGGCTCCGCCCAAACCGCCAACGATGCGGGAGTGCTTGATATCACCTCATAGCTGCCGGATGCCCTCGGCCCCGCGTGACACGCGGGGCCTGTTGTCGGGATACTGCTACTCGAAGATGAACCACGCGCTGGCGATCGGCGGCGTGCCCGCATTCGGGCCACTTCATTGCGATCATCACAGCCGGAGAGGTTGTCACCGTCACGGCGGGAGCGTCGCGGCAGAGCCAGCCTCACGCGCTCTCGCGGAGGCGTTCGATGATCTCCTGGAACAGCCGCAGGTCGGCGCTGAAATCTTCCGGCGGCGTCTTCGGCGTTGCCTTGCCGGTCACCACATCGTGGAAGAACTCCAATTCCACCGTGTAGGCATCCTTGAAGGTCGGCCGCAGCACCGTCTCCCGGTATTCCTCGCCGATCGTCTCCCGGATTTCCAGCGTCGTCGGCAGGTGACGGATGTATGGCGTGTCGTACTGGACCCGGATTTGCCGGGTCTCGCCGTACACCTCGAGATGGGCGTCGAACCGGCGCTGGCGGTCGACGCCCATCTCGAACGTGGCGTGGTACTCGCCAAAATCGAGGATGGCGTTCATGAAACTGCCGCCGTTCCACTGGCTGGCCGCCACCACCCGCTGTGGCGACCCGATCAACTCGCGCATGGCCGACAGATCGTGACTGCCGAGTCCCAGCAACATCCGGTACGATCGCACCAGCTCTGGTGACGCCTCACCGATCGCCTCGGCCACCAGCCGCTTCGCGCGTTCGGCACGATCGGCACTCGCCGCCGCCGGGATATCGTCGAACCGGCGGACGTTGACCGCCTGCTCGATGATGAGCGCGTTCTGGCCGATGATGTCGCGGATGCGCGCGTAGTTGATCTTCCCCAGCGCCCGCACCTCGTCGATCGCCTGCACAAACGCCGGTGCGAAGCGGCGCATGTAGGCCACCATCACCTGCACCCCGGCGGCATCGCGGGCGGCGACGATCTCGTCGATCTCGCGCCCGGTGAGGCACATCGGCTTCTCGACCAGGACATGCTTGCCGGCCTTCACCGCCAAGACGGTGTGGTCGGCGTGGTACTCGTCACTGTTCAGTACGAAGACAGCATCGAGATCTGCCTGCTGCACCATGTCCGCCGCATCGGTATAGCGGTTGGCAACTCCGTAGAGATCGCCGACCGCCTCGACCAGCCCCGGCGAGACATCGCAGACCGCCGCAACCTCGAACCGGTCGTCCAGTTGCGACAGGATCGGCAGGTGCGTCACCTGCGCCACCTCACCCAGCCCGATCACGCCCACCCGCACACGTGTCACGCCATCCCTCCTCTATGCCCCACGGCACTCCATGCAATCGTTTGCACGGTACCGGCATCGGCTACCGCCGCAGCGCTCATCATGTCCGATCCCACGGATTGTGCAAGCTGGCGCAGGCAGGGGTTGACATCAACCGTGTCGACCGCTAGTATTTGCACATCAGGTTAATTAACCAAATGGATAACTACCATGCAGTCCGATCCCAACGAACAGGAGCTCGATGCCATCTTCCACGCGCTGGCCGACCCCACCAGGCGGGCGATCCTCTCCCGCCTGGCGACCGGCGAGGCCACCGTCAATGAGCTTGCCGAACCCTTCCCGATCAGCCTCCCGGCAATTTCCCGGCACCTCAAGGTGCTCGAAGCAGCCGGCCTGATCAGCCGGGGCCGCGACGCCCAGTACCGCCCATGCCGGCTGGAACCGGTGCCTCTTCAGAACGCCCAGGACTGGATCGGCCGTCACCAGGCTGCCTGGGCCGAACGATTCGACCGTCTCGATGATTTCCTGCAACGCCTCCAGGATCCCGGATCACCCGCTCCTGGCCCTCGAAAGGGATGACCAGCATGACTTCCATCGCCACCGGCGCAGTCTCCGACACCGAATACGTCATGAGCCGCGTGTTCAACGCCCCCCGCGAAATCGTCTACCGCGCCTGCACCGATGCGGCCCTCATCCCCGAGTGGTGGGGCCAGCGCGCCACCACCACCGTCGTCGACCAGTTCGACCTCCGCCTCGGCGGCACCTGGCGATTCATCCAGAAGCAGGACGACGGGGTCGAGTACGCCTTCCGCGGCGAATTCGTCGAGATCGTGCCGAACGAGAAGCTCGTCATGACCTTCGAATTCGAGCCGATGCCCGGTCACGTGGTCACGGATTCGCACGTCTTCGAAGATGTCGATGGCGGCACCCGCCTCACCACCACCTCCATCTTCGCCACCCCCGAGGATCTCCAGGGCATGCTGCAGTCCGGCATGGAAGCCGGCGCCAGCGAAAGCTGGGACCAGTTGGCCGAACTGGTCGAACGCCTCGCTGCCTGATCGCATCCCCAGCAACGACGCCTCGCCCACATGTGTGAGTGAGGCGTCGTTGCGTCCGCGGGGTCAGTCGCTGGCCAGGTGCGTATTGAGCACCGCCTGCCAGTCGGCACGCACCGGCGCGACCCCCAACTCCTCGATCGCGAACCTGATGACCTCCGTGAACGACACAACGGAAGTCGGCACATGCAGGCGCCCAAACGATCCCGGCAGGTAGGTCCCGCCCGCACCGAGCACCGCATGACCTACATGCAGGTGCGGCCACCGTCGCTGCCCCGGGTCGATCACATCCGGCGTCCAGTGCCAGGCAATGATCTCGGCAC
>CAZSUN010000104.1:3648-7969 GCA_964610045.1 uncultured Sphaerobacteraceae bacterium | reverse complement strand
CGCTGCCCCGGGTCGATCACATCCGGCGTCCAGTGCCAGGCAATGATCTCGGCACCGGCAGCTGTCGTCAGCGTGTACCAGTACGCCAGGTGAATCCGCGAGTCTCAGGATGCTGGACCAGTCGAAACCTCTGGCCAGCCAGGAGCCGGATTGCTCCGCCCATGCCTCGCAATGGTACGACCTCTCCCCGCGCAAGAATGATCTGGTGCGCACTGCCAGGCGACCGACGCGCACCAGAAGTCCCGATGAACCGGGCCTCGGTAACGCATCCAGCCACATCCTGCATGGCGATCACATACCGATCATGCTCCCGGGAATAGGCATCTCGCGGCACGAACCGTCCTCACTCCATGCCGAGATCGAGGAGGAACCACACGCGCATATAGTTCGGGTCATCCGAGCACCCGGGTTCACCTTCGCGCACCCTGCGACGGAACTCGGGTCCGCTTATCCCGAGATACTTCCGTGCCTGCTCGTCGAGCAGCCGCTCGCCCTCTTCGCGCGAGATGAACTCTGGCATCACCCGCGAGGAGGGCAGTACCGGCTCGTCATCATGGTTTGGGGTAGGTAGTGCACACATCGCCGGTTGCCTCTCGCGAACATCCCGAATGCTGACAGTATGGCGATCGCACTATGCCGTCGCAATATCACGCCCACCCGGTCCGCTGGGCGAGCCAGCGGCGGGCGACCTTTGCCTGCGCTTCCTGAAATTCGCGCAGTCCCGGCAAACCCGGTTCCGGCGGCAGCCCACCCATGTGGGTAAAGAAGCCCGCGATCCCGGCGATCGCCAGCGTCAGGTGCGCGGGATCGGCGTCGCGGGTGGCGTCGAGCATCGCGATCAGCGATTCCGGATCGGGACCGCCCTCCATCGCCACGCTTGGCGCGAAGAAGAGCGCATCGAGCCAGGCCGGCCCCACCCGCGCGTGCGGCCAGTCGACCACCACGACACCGGATTCGGTCAGCAGCATGTTGTCACCCCGCAGGTCGAGGTGAAGCAGGGTATCGCCGGAAATCACCTCGCCCATCGCCGCTTCCGCCGCGATCAGCCGGTCGAGGTTCCGCGTGATCCACGGGTCGGGATGCGCAACCTGGTCCACCTCCAGCCCGATCCAGTGACGTCCAGAAAGCACGCCCCACAGCTCCGTCACGCTGACCTCATCCGGAGAAACCGGCGAGGGGGTCAGGTCACGCGTCAGCGCGTTGAGGGCATCCACGACCAGCGCGAACTCGGACGCGACCCACGGCTGCGCCGGTGGCCGGCCGTCGATCGCCTCGAACACCAGCGTCACCCAGCCGTCGCCGCCGTCCTCGACGGACGACCAGAGCAACCTCGGCACCGGCGCATTCTCCGGCAACCTCGAGGCGACCATGATCTCCCGCTGCTGGATCCGTGGCGCGACCTCGTTCGGCACCGACGAGACCGCCTTCGCGAAGACCTGTCGCCCGGAAACGGTCTCCAGCCGGGCCGCCAGGCCCGGCGAGAATCCTCCGGCCATCGACAGGACATTCGCCACCGGTTCCCCAAGGAATCCTTCGATTCCGGACCGGACCCGATCCGGCAACTCGTCCCACTGTCGCCGTTTTCCTGCCGCCCGCGGTGGGGGCGATTGCTCCTGCATTCCATCACGCTCCGGACGTGCCAGCCCAACGGCTGACGGCCTGCGATCCATCCTGCGACGATACCCGGAAGCGTTGTCGAAAACGTGTCCGTGGACGGTTGTCTGCCATGTCGTCGGAGGAGTGAGACACGAGGGAACGGGAAGAGCGGTGTCGCCGGAATTGTTGTTGCATGAATGCACGTCGAATTGCCAGTGTGTGCGAACCGGTGTGCATTTCCACATTTGCTCCGAAACTCCCGGATCGATGGGGTTTTCCGGGGTTCGGTACCATCCGCATTTCCTCGCCTCGAACCTGCATTTACTACGTTTCCTCAACGATTCCGGAAGGGGAGCGCGTCACGGATCCTTGCTCTCACCCAAACGTACGCAACGGTTGCGGGATTCTGCGCCAGGGGATGAAACGCCGGAGTGTGATGGCGCTTTCCTGGTTCCAGACGGATTGCGTGGGTCGAAACGAAAACGGACCGACATTGAGTCGGTCCGTTCACGTTCAGAGACGGTCCATTTGGGCGACACTGGCACGGAGTCGGTCGCATCAGACATCCGGATTCGGTCACGGGGGCCACAGCCGGACATAGGAAGAGGCACGAACCGACATGGAGTCGGTCCCTACGAACGTGACGATCATCCTGTCGTCCGCCTGAATACTGATGCGGGCGAAGGCGCTACAGGCGGCGAGGCGAGGTGGACGACATCGCCCACCTCGCCGCCTCGATGGTCTTGCCACCGGTTGACGCAGGCCGATACCATCGGCTGTGCCCGGCTGGGTGCCGCACGTCAACCGCCGGAGTATCTCATGTCGTTCAATTGCCACTGCCCGGTTTCCGAATTCTGGCGAAAGTTCCAGGCGTTGGGCAGCAATTGCTCAAGAGGCGACGCAGCCAAATACGGCTCGAGATCCGCCTCGGTTTCCCCGAAGTTCAGCAACGGCGTGCCATCAGGCCAAACCCAGAACACGGTGATATCGACGTTGTCGTCACCCTTCCTGGCGTTGTAGTACCCGTTGACATAGGTCGACGGCACCATCGGCAACAGGCTTTCGTCGGTTATGGTTGGTGCCGACAACCGATTCTCGTTGCCGGCGGCGAGATCCTCGAGGTCTTGGCGAATGAGCGCCATGTCGATCACCGGCATGTACAGTTGCCGGAAATCGTTCTGTACCTTCTGGTCAGTCTCCAGAGCCCACCGCTGGAAGGGGGTACCAAAGAGGGAACAAGCCAACCACTCGCGCTGCGCTGTGGCAATCTCGTAGTATGTTGGTTCGGGAAGCGTGTAGTTGTGACTCCTGTAGGATTCTTCCCCCTCCCCATCAAAGGACATTGTCGGGTCCACGTCGACAGCTGTTTCGGTCGGCAGCGGGACGTCAGAGGTCTGGGTTGGAGCGACCGGCGAGTTCGAATCGGCCATCGTTGGCGCTGGTGTCCGGGCCGGATCTGTGGATGAGGGTCCGGACTCTGCGTTGGCAATTTCTGTCGCCTTCGCGTCGGCAGACTCCTGCGAGTAGTACGGCGCGTCCAGCTTCGCCATCATCTCATCGACGCTGAGCGGCTCAACCGTGCACTCCTCCGCGGACGGCACATCGTAGGCGATCTCCACCTCCTGCCCGCTCGGCAACACGAAGGTGGCATACGAAAGAGATTCCGGCCCATCGCCGCCACTGCCAATACCAAGGCGATCGAGACTAAACCAGACGGTGGCCGAGGCCGCCAGCAGGATTGACACGACTGCGGCGATCGAGATGATCCGGGTGAAGGCGTTTCCTGTGCCGATCCGTCCAATCGGTACGGGAGCAACCGGTTGGGTGAATGGACTGTCCACCTGATGGTCCTTCCTTTGTGATGATATCGAATGGTCTGGCATGCCCAATGTTGGTGGCGGCACGGACGCCGCAGAGAGGATCGACTCCAACGGGGTGCGCCCGGGAGCGACGGCAAGGATGTCCCGTTCCAAACGGCGATTGAGCCCGTCGATCCGGAGCGCACCCTCGCGCGCGGCGAGCACGTCGTCGCTGGCGACAGGTGCGTCCGGTTGCCGGGTATCGAGCCAATCGGCAAATGCGTCGTGGTCGGGTTGATTCGATCGGATCATGACGGAACCTCGCGCGTGATGGCGTGGGGATTGGCGGCCAGTAGATCCCGCAGGCGGCGATAAGCCCGGAATTGCAGCGCTTTCGTCGCGCCGAACGACATACCCAGCGCGGTGGCGACCTCAGCTGTGGTGAGCCCCGCGAGCCGGAGTTCCACGCTCGCGCGCTGGCGTTCCGGCAATCGGGCAAGCAGGTGAACGATCGCCCGCGATTCATCGTTCGCCAGGGCGATCTCCTCCGGGCCGGCAAACGGGTCTTCGATTGCTCCGCCAAGGACGGCGCCGTGTCCTGCATCGAGCGACAGGTCCGGTCGTTGCTTCCGCCAGGCATCGATCACGACGTTGTGGGTGATCGAAAAGAGCCAACTCCGGAACGTGGAGCCGCTGCGACGCGAATCGGGCTTGAAATTCGGGAGGGCGATGATGGCCTTGACGAAGACGTTCGCCGTGGCATCCTCGGCCGCCTCGGGATTCAGCAGGCGCCGATAGCAGTAGATGTAGACGGGGCGGTGGTATCGGTCGTAGAGCGGGGCGAAGGCATTCCGGTCACGCTGGGCTGCGGCAACCAGCGACAGGTCATCGTGCCCATCGAACTGGTCTACCAGGCAACCCGGCAT
>CAZSUN010000104.1:0-3548 GCA_964610045.1 uncultured Sphaerobacteraceae bacterium | reverse complement strand
CTCGTCTACTCTCTCCTCGAAGAGCCGGACTGATGGGCTACCTCCTCGATGCCAACCTCCTGATCGCGCTCCTTAACCCGGAACATATCCACCGTGGCCTGTGCCAGACATGGTTTGGGACGGCAGGGCATCGTCGTTGGCGCCCGATGAACCCACAAGGGATGCGTGAGCGAACCAGTCCCGAGGCGCTCACCACCTCTCGCACGCACTCCCGTACCGTGCCAACATCCCCCAGACCTATAATGGTGGCAGTTGCTTCGCGGGCTTTGCCGGAGTGTCATCATGGCTGCACGGACCATCACCCTCCCCGACCACATCGCCGCCTGGATCGACGAGCAGGTGGCCGAAGGTGTCTTCACCAGTGACGACGAGGTGATCGTCGACCTGGTCGAGCAGGCAATGGGTTCGGGCATCAACTGGAACGATGACCCCGAGTTGCTTGCCGCGATCGACGAGATCGATCGCGGCGAAGGCATCGTGGTCACGGACATCTCCGCATATTTCGATCAGTTGTCGCGGGAGGCATCCGAAGCCGTGCGGCGAGGGGAAGAGATTCGCGATGACCTCAAGTATTGAGGTTGTCATATCGCTGCGGGCTGACCGCGACGCCCGTCAGATCCTTGCCTACACGGAGAAAACCTGGGGCACCGGCAACGCGATGTTTACCAGGGAATCCTCGAATATCTGCATACAGGCGCATCGGAGACTTCCCGGATATTGGCAAACCCGTCGAGAATGGTCCTTCCCGGCTCCGGGAACTCGTTCTCCGGCACCACACCATTGTCTATCGGCGTGATCCCAACCGCGTCACAATCCTCCGCATCCGAAGCCACCGGCGCAGGCGATCTTGACCGGACGAAGCCTTTCTCCACATTGGCGGACTGCCGCACGTGTTGAGGCAGGTATCCCAACCTGCCCGGACGCGTACGAGTGCGGAAGCGCGTGTCGGCACCCTTCGGCTGACGCCTCGGGAGATTGCACCTTACAAAGGAGACCCATGCCGGCAATCTAGCAGAGCACTGGAAACGGTGAATCGGCCCGCCGTCACTCCTCGTTCCTGTTTTCTCTTTCCTCTTTTCTCACTCCGCGCCGCGGACCAAGTCCCAGCGGCCGGAACGCTTCAGCGGCACGTCCAGACCGAGGTCGGTCAGTTGCTCCTGCAAGGCTGCGGTCGTCTTCCGTTCGTACGGAAATCCGTCGTCGTTGGCAAGTTCCAGCAGCAGCCGCGCCGTGGCGAGGGATGACATCTGCAACCCGCGCAGGGTCGCCTTGTCGAACGTGTCGCCCTCGGTGTGGCCCCAGCCGCGGCCGACCATCGTCGCCGAATCGTCGGGGCTCTGGAGGGTTGCGGTCGGAATCCCCTGGATCGCGTACGGGAAGTGATCCGAATGCGGGGTGAGGAGGTCGGTCACTTTCATCCTGTAGTGCGTCTGCCGGGCATGATCCTCGAACCAGTCCACCAGTTCTGGCCGCCCGGAGATGGTGATCGACTCGTTGCCGCCCTTGCCACGGCCCGCGCCGTCCAGGTTCAGCATGAACCGGGTCCGCCCGACCTCGTCCTGATGGTCCTTCGTGTACTGCCACGAGCCGAACAGTCCGACTTCCTCGCCGCAGAAGAGGACGAACCGGATCGTGCGGTCGATCGAACCAGCCGGCAGCGTGGCCAACACCCGCGCTGCCTCCAGCGCTACGATCGTGCCCGCGCCGTCATCCAGCGCCGCCTGCGAGATGTCGTGCCCGTCGTAGTGGCCGCCCGCCAGCACCAGTTCGTCCGGGTGCGCCGCGCCAACGATCTCGCCGGTCACGTTGTACGAGGTGTTCTCCGGCTGGAAGGTGCCGCCGATCGCGATCTTCACCCGCGCCTGGCCCCCGCCTCGCTTCGCCAGCCGCAGGATCGTCTGCCCGTGCTCCCAGGAGGTGCCGACGGCAAGGATGTCGGCCGGTCCGCCACCGGGCGCGGCGATACCACCAGTGATGTGGAGCAGGCCAGGGTTCTGGTTGACGTAAATGATACCCGCCGCTTCGGCGTCGACCGCGAACCGCAGCTTGTCGGTGCGGTGCGAGAGCTTTTGGGTCTTCGTCCCGATGGCGTTCGTTTCCGCCGCCACGATCACGATCTTGCCCTTCACCTCGTCGCCGAGGCGTTCGAAATCCTCCTCCTCGCCATTGCCGGCATCGAGCAGATCGGCCTCGAGGTCACCCGCCGGGGAGTAGGGGAGTGCGATGCAGGAAAATGCCTTCTGCACCGGCGCTGTCAGTTCCAGCGTGGCGTGGCCGCGCGTCCAGGCGCCGAACGGGACCGGTTCCAGCCGCACGTTCTGCAGGCCGTACGATTCCAGCTTCGCCTTCAGCCATTCGCCGCCGGCATGCTCGCTGTCGCTCCCGGCCCACCGCGAGCCGATGACGTCGGTGAACTCCTCGAGATTCCGGTACGGTTCGTCGGTCGTCCAGATCTCGCCCGCGATCCGGGCGTGCAGATCTTTCGATATCATGGTGCTGTTGGCCCTTCCGTGTGCGCGGCTCACTGCCCGCACCATACCCGGCGAGCCGGAAACGGGCAATTGCGTGTCTGCCAGAAACCCGTAGCCGAGGGCCAAGGCGGCACAGGCAACCACAATGCCATGAACAGTCCTGCCGCCGCGTGCCCTCCGAGGCACGGCGTTCGACCAATATGAGAGGGCACGCGGCAACGGCACACACCATACGATCAGGTCATCTGTCGTGCCGTTGCCTTGGCCCTCGGATACCGATTGCCTCCGAAACGCCAGCGAATCAGTCGCCCTTCAGACCTGCCACAATCGGGAGGCTCACATGACCGTTCGACCGTACACCGAAGTTACCCAGCGCAACGCCCGGCGCTGGGACGCGATGGCGAAATACCGCCCGGGAATGACCGTGGATCAGCACCGGGCCGGTGTCAGCGCTCTGGAGCCGGAGGAACTCGACCTGCTGGGTAACCTGCACGGAATACGCGTGCTGCACCTGGCCTGTGCGGTCTGCGACGAAGGCATCACCATGGCAATCCTGGGTGCACAGGTGACCGGTGTCGATATCTCGCCCACCCACATCCGGGCCGGGCGCGAGAAGGCCGCTGCACTCGGTGTCGATCTCGACCTGCGCGTCGGCGACATGATGGCGCTGGATGACGACCTGCGCGATTTCGACCTCGTCTACATCAGTTCGGGTGGCATCTGCTGGGTGCCAGACCTCGATGACTGGCTAACCGGCGTCCGGGGTACCCTGCGGTCGGGAGGCCGGATCCTGATCGCCGAGCACCATCCGTTCTGGGAGACGATGGGCGTGCGCGGCGACCGGCAATTGACGGTGCTCCGCGACTCCTTCGGCGCGACCACCCTGCTGCCTGCCATCGCCGATCCCACCAAGCACGCGATCGGCACTGCCGAGACGAGTGACAACGACAATACGCTCCAGTCGTTCGTCTGGAACATCGGAGCCCTGACAACCGCGTTAATCCGAAACGATTTCACGATCCGGGCGCTGCTGGAACTCCCGTACCCGGACATGTACCCCGGACTCGGCGATGCCGC
>CAZSUN010000103.1:0-13526 GCA_964610045.1 uncultured Sphaerobacteraceae bacterium | reverse complement strand
TCAGCGTAGCGCTCCAGTACATCAACTCGTGGTTGAACGGGATTGGCGCGGCGGCGATCAACAACCTGATGGAAGACGCCGCGACGGCGGAAATCTCGCGGGCCCAGATCTGGCAGTGGATCCGGCATGGCGTGTCGACCGCCGATGGCGACGCCATCACACTGGAGTCGTACGACAGGATCAGGGGTGAGGAGGTCGACAAGCTGGGCGGTCCGTCAGCGAGCCGCTACGCCGATGCCGCCGCCATCCTCGACCAGTTGGTGCACGACGACGGGTTCATCCCGTTCCTGACGTTGCCGGCCTACGCGTACCTGGATTGACGCGTCGCCAGACTATCGTGTCATCGTAGGGGTGGACGGCCCGCGCAGCAGGTCTGTCCACCCGTCGGGTCGCGACGCACGGTGGCGGGCTGGAAATCAACGGGCCGACACACCCTCGCTGACGCTCGGGAGGTACGGCCCCTACGAAGTCGGTGGAATCCGATGCCCAAACACACAATCTCCGGCCTGAACGAGATGGACACCGACGAGGCCGTCACCCTGATCGGCGGCATCTTCGAGCATTCGCCATGGATCGTCCGGGAGACCTGGCCGCAATGCCCATTCGCCTCAGTCGAGGCGTTGCACGCCGCGCTGTGCGAGACGATCCAGGGCGCCGGTGTCGAGCGACAAGTCGCCCTGATTCGCGCTCACCCCGATCTCGTCGGCCGGGCCGCCCGCGCCGGGACCCTGACCCGCGAATCGACCGGGGAGCAACAGGCAGCGGGACTCGGTCCCGACGACCTGACGCCAGCCGATGTGGCGGCATTCACCCGCGCCAACAAGGCCTACACGGAGAAGTTCGGGTTTCCGTTCGTGATTTGCGCGCGCGAGAACAAAAAGGCCAGCATCCTCGCCGCCTTCCCGGTCCGACTGGACCACGATGCAGTCACCGAGCGCGAAACCTCCCTCCGCGAAATCGAGCGGATCGGCTGGTACCGGCTGATCGATCTCGTGGACAATGACCCCGTTGGATAGGTCCGACGGGAGCGAGTGATGACCAATCAGACGCATGAAATCAGCTACGGCAAGATGCGGGTACCGGTTTACCGCGTTTACGCGCATCCCCTGCACGGGGTGATGCCGGTACCGGAATCGGCGTTCCTTGGGCGCGGCAATGTCCTGTTCGCCGCTGAAGTCGACATGGAGATCTTCGGCACCGAATTCCTGCCTGCATACACCCATGGCGACAACTCGATGGTGGTTGCCACGGACTCGATGAAGAACATCATCATCCGCAAGGCGCTCGACTTCGACGGAGCGACGATCGAAGCCTACCTTGAAGCGGTCGGCCGGCACTTCATCGCCTCGTACGAGCAGGTGCACGACCTGCAGCTCGACGTGCGCGAATTGCCATTCCCGGCGGCGCTGGTGCCGGATGGCGAGGGCGGATTCCGCGAAAGCGACGTGCTGTTCAGCGGGAGTGGCCGCAGCGACCACGCGACATCCTCGATCCGGATGCAGAGGATCGACGGCGAACCGGCGCTCGTTTCGCTCGAATCCGGGCGGATCGGCCTGAAGCTGTTCAAGGTCACCGGCAGCGCCTTCACCAGTTTCGTGCGCGACGAATTCACGACGTTGCCCGAACGGCGAGACCGACCGCTATTCATCCACATGGATGTGTACTGGACCTACGCACATCCGGAGGACGCCCTCGGCCGGCATCCGATCAAGTACGTACCAGCGGAACAGGTCCACGACATCTGTGCCGCGGTGTTTGCGGAATTCGTCAGCGAATCGATCCAGCACCTGATCCACGAGATGGGACAACGGCTGCTGGAACGATTCCCGCAACTGTCCGAGGTCCGGTTCGTGGCCCAGAACCGCACGCGCGACCCATTCCACACCTCCGAGCACGATCCCCAGGTGAAGGTCTACAGCGATCCGTTCCCGGCCTGGGGGAACATCACCCTCCGGCTGACACGAGGCGGGTCATCCACGAACGGAAACGCCTCGTGGGACGGTTGACCACGCACGTCCTCGATACCGCGCAGGGGATCCCGGCGGCCGGTGTCCACCTGGAACTCCGGCGCGTGAATGGTGGGAACCGGGAAATCGCCGGGCAGTTCGTCACCAACGCCGACGGGCGGGTGGACGGACCGCTGATAGACGGCGACACGACGGGAACCTGGGAGATCACGTTCGACGTGGCGTCCTACTTCGCCGGGCAACCGGTGACGGTCGCCGATCCGCCCTTCCTCGACCTCGTGACGCTCAGGTTCACGATCGCCGATGCCGAAGCGCACTATCATGTGCCACTGCTGGTTTCACCCTGGGCCTACTCGACCTACCGGGGCTCGTGAGCCCAGGTGGCTATGACTCGCGATCACACAAGGCATCCTGTCCGATCAATTGCCCTGCAAGCCTGCAAATTACCTCTGTCATTTCGAGCGCAGCGAGAAATCTCCCGGCGAAGCCGCCAAGTCCGGGTTCCAGGTTCCGCCTGCGGCGGGGGATTCCTCGCACGCTCGGAATGACAGTAGACGAGCATCAGGAGCGCAGGCCAAGGAGACTCCGTCAATGATTGCATTCGCCGAACGCGCTCAAATCATCATGGATCGCTGCGATGCACTTGCGGCATTCACCACCGAGGAGGGAAGGATCACCCGCCTCTACGGTACCCCCACGCTGGCGGCAGCCCGCGAAGAGGTCGCCGAGTGGATGACCCTGGCCGGGATGACCACCCGCGTCGACCAGGTCGGCAACCTGTTCGGACGCTACGAGGGCGCCAGACCCGAAGCCAGGACCTTCCTGATCGGCGGGCACATCGACTCCGTGGTCAACGCCGGGCGCTACGATGGAATCCTCGGCGTACTGACCGGGATCGCGGCAGTGGAGGCGTTGCGCGATGCGTCCGCCCGGCTGCCGTTTGCGATCGAGGTCGTCGCCTTCGCCGACGAGGAAGGCAACCGGTTCAGCACCAGCTTCCTCGGTTCCAGCCCGGTGGCGGGAATCTGGAATCCGGCATGGTTGTCGCTGGCCGATGCCAGCGGGATCACGCTCGGCGAAGCGATTGTGGGGTTCGGCGGCGATCCCGGCCAGATCGCCGACGACGCGCTGGATCCGGAATCGCTCCTCGGGTTCATCGAGATCCATATCGAGCAGGGTCCGGTGTTGCAGGACCGTAACCTGCCAGTCGCGGTCGTATCCGCGATTACCGGCGCGGAGAAGGCGTCGATCGCACTGGCAGGACAGGCGGGTCACGCCGGGACCGTGCCGATGGGCCTGCGTCGCGACGCATTGGCCGGAGCGGCCGAGATCGTGCTGGCGATCGAGGACGCCGGGAACGAGCATGACGGACTGGTCGCGACGGTCGGCACCCTTGCCGTTAATCCTGGCTCAACGAATGTGATCCCCGGCGACGTTACCATGAGCCTCGACCTCCGCCATCCCGATCCCGGTATCCGGGCGTCGTCGGTCGCGGCGATCCGGGAACGCGCATCAGCCATCGCCGGGGAACGCGGGCTCACCCTCACCTGGACCAGCCTGCCGGGATTCGCCGAAACAACCTGCGATGCTGAACTTGCGGAGACACTGGCGAATGCAATCCGAACCGAAGGGTACGACCCGATCCGGATGTTCAGCGGCGCCGGTCACGATGCCGTCACCCTCTCGCGGATTACCCCGGTCTCGATGCTGTTCGTGCGGTGTCGTGACGGGATCAGTCACAATCCACTGGAGTCGATCGTCGTTCACGATGTGGAGGTCGCGTTGCGAGTGCTGGACCGGTTCCTGCAGGCGATCGCCGCAAGGGAGGGTTAACCCCACCATCCGGGCAGGTGCTGGCGGGATTGCCCATCTCACACGAAACCGGCATCCTCGTTACAGGTAGGCGAACCAGCGTCGAGTTCGTGGTTCCAGGAGGCAGGATGAGTCGATTCAGTTACTGTCCAGCGTCGTATGCGATGGGTCACTGCGGGTGCGGCGCAATTCGCGTCGAGGATGCCACCCGGATCGTGCGACTGCTCTACACCCCGGCCAGGATCGCCCTGGTGGCGGCATTCCTTGGCGCGGCCCTCTTTCTTGCCCTGCAGTTCGCCAATCCGTCACCCTTCTTCTCCGGCACCGAGACAGCCAGCCGCTTCGCGATGCCGGTCTCGTCGAGCGACGACGCCAATCGCGAAGTCGACCAGCAAACCCAGCAACTGCTCGCCGAGTTCGAGCAGCGATACGGTGGCGAGGACGACAGCGCGACCGGCCCCAGACCGTAACCCAACTCCCGTACAATGGCCCGAACGATACTCGTCCGGGCCATTGACATGTGGGAGTGCAAACAGGGATGCCCCGATTCGACATCATCCTGCGAGGCGGTCATCACCTGGGCACATCACCAGCCGATATCGGCATCGCGGACGGCCTGATCGCCGAGATCGGACCCGAGATCGAAGGCGGCGCGACCCGCGAGATCGACGCCACCGGTGCAATCGTCCTTCCTGGCGGCATCGATCCCCACGTGCATTTCAACGAACCCGGCCGCACCGGGTGGGAAGGCTGGGATACCGGAACCCGGGCACTGATCGCCGGCGGAGTCACGACCTGCATCGAGATGCCGCTCAACGCCCATCCGCCCACTCTCGACCGGAAATCCTTCGACGCCAAGGTGGCGGCAGCCGCCAGGTCATCTCATGCCGATTTCGCACTCTGGGGCGGTTTGACCCCGGACAGCCTGCCTACCCTCCTCGAGCTCGCGGAGGCGGGAGTGATCGGCTTCAAGGCGTTTATGTCCAGCTCAGGCACCGACGATTTCCGGCGCGCTGACGACGATACGCTCTACCAGGGCATGACATTTGCCGCCTCCGTGGGGTTGCCGGTGGCGGTCCACGCGGAAAACGACGCGATCACGGCCGGACTCGCCCGGCGGGCACGGGATGTTGGCCGCACGTCCATGCGCGACTATATCGAAAGCCGGCCGGTGCTCGCCGAGACCGAGGCGATTGCCCGGGCAATCGCGATTGCGGAGGCGACTGGCTGCGCGCTCCACGTGGTCCATGTCAGCACCGGGAAGGGGGTGGCGCTGGTGGAAGAAGCACGGGGTCGTGGCGTCGATGTCTCCTGCGAGACGTGCCCGCACTACCTCGCCTTCACCGGCAATGATGCCGAACGGATCGGCGCGCTGGCCAAGTGTGCCCCACCATTGCGCGGCAGGCAGGACCAGGACGATCTCTGGAGCCTGCTCCTTGCGGGCGATATCGACATGATCGCCTCGGATCACTCCCCGGCCCCGCCGTCAATGAAGGAGGGTGATGACTTCTTCGCGATCTGGGGCGGGATCAGCGGGTGCCAGCACCTGATGCCCGTGATGCTGACCCTTGGCCCCGAGCGCGGTATTCCGGCATCCGCTCTCGCCAACCTGACCTCGCTGCATGCCGCCAGCCGCTTCCGGCTCCCCACCAAGCAGGAGACCAGCGTGGGGTACGATGCCGACCTCGTTTCCTGGTACCCGCAGGAGCCCGTACCCGTTGCCGGCGTCCAGTACCGGCATCCACGATCCGCCTGGGATGGATATTCAGTGCGCTATCGGCCAGTTCACGTCCTGCTCCGGGGACGAATGGTGCTGGGTCCGGATCACCCGGTTGGCGCACCCACGGGGCGGCTCATCAGGCCGGAAACGACGCTCTCGTAGCAACTAGCCTTCAACGTCGACCCGGTACGAGAGGAGTCACTCGAACACAATACGCACTGGAACGCCCGGCGCCGGTTGTCATTCCGAGGAGAAGCCGAGGAATCTCATAGCGGCGACCGTAGGACGGAACCAGATTCTTCGCTACGCTCGGAATGACAGCAACCTGGCGAGAATGCAGTGGGTTCCCCATCCGGGCTACCATTTGCATCCAGTCCTGACCAGTTGCGTCGATCGGCACATCCGATGCCGAACAGACCCTTCGCTGGTGTTCTGGATGACATTCGGCAGCCCTATCCGGACACGAGTACCTCCCATGCGCCGTACCTGGCAGACGTATTACCAACCACAGACCCTGGACGCGGCGTTTTCGTTGTTGGGTCAGTACGGCTCCGGGGCACGGGTGATCGCTGGCGGTACCGATGTTGTGGTCGAGTTGTCACGCGGGGTAAAACCTGCCCGCACGTTGATCGACATCACCCGTATCCCGGACCTGCAGGGCATCCGCGACGAGGGTGAGACCGTCAGGCTCGGCGCCGTGGCGACCCACAACGACGTCCTGGCGTCGGCCACATGCCGGTCGTTCGCATTGCCGCTGGCGCAAGCCTGCCTTGAGATCGGGGCGCCCCAATTGCGCGGGCGGGCCACTGTCGCGGGCAACCTGGTGACCGCCTCGCCCGCCAACGACACATACTCGGCGCTGATCGCGCTCGACGCATCCGTCACGATCGCGAGCGCCGCTGGCGATCGAACGGTGCCGGTCGAATCGTTCTCGCCCGGATTCCGGCAGACAGTGCTCCAGCCCGGAGAACTCGTGGTCGCCGTCACGGTCCCAAAGCTGACCGGTGGGCAGCGCGGCATTTACCGCAAGCTCGGGCTGCGACGCGCGCAGGCGATCTCGGTGATCCACCTGGCGATCGTGCTCGACCTCGACGGCGACCTGGTGCGGTCGGCGCGGGTCGCCTACGGCTGTCTCGCGCCAACCGTGGTCCGCGGTCTGGCGACGGAAAACTTCCTGATCGGGAATCGACTGACACCCGAAACCTGCGCCGAAGCGGGCCGCATCGCACTCCGGGACGTGTCCCCAATCGACGACATCCGGGGCACCGCCGCTTATCGCCTCGCCACCCTCGAACGCCTGGTGGCGGACAGCCTACATCACCTGGCCACCGGTCGTGAGGCCGCCGGTTTCCCCGGCACGCCGATCCTCCTGCGCACCCATCCCTCAGAAACCCCGCCACAACCAGGCGAAGAGGTACATTGTCATTCCGAGCTTGCGAGGAATCTGTCTGCCTGCCCCGTTGCCTCCGAATACAGACTCGAACCGATGCAATGCATCCAGACTACTATCAACGGTACCTCCGTCACCTGGCAGCCAGCATCGGCACGAAAGACGCTGCTCGACGCCCTGCGCGAAGACTCCCACCTGACCGGCGCCAAGGAAGGTTGCGCCGAGGGCGAGTGTGGCGCCTGCACGGTTTGGCTGGATGGCCAGGCGGTGATGTCGTGTCTCGTTCCGGCGGCGCAGGCGCAGGGCGCCGAGATCACCACGATCGAAGGACTGGCGGATCGCGATGGCACCCTGCACCCACTGCAGCAGGCGTTCATCGACCAGGCAGCGGTACAGTGCGGGTTCTGCATTCCCGGCATGCTGATGGCAGGGGCGAAACTGCTTGGCGAGCGGCCCGAGCCGGACATTGCCACCATCCAGATGGCCCTCAGCGGCAATCTCTGCCGCTGTACCGGCTACCGTAAAATCCTCGCCGCGGTAGGCCAGGCTGCCACGGATTCCATGTCATGACGATCGAGATCACCCGGCCACCCGCCATCATTGGCGAATCGCACAAACGCCCCGACGCGCTGGGCAAGGTCACCGGCGCGACGTGCTATCCGGCGGACAACATCGACGCAGGAATGTTGCACGCAGCGGTAGCTTTCGCCCACCGGCCACGCGCGCGCCTGACCGGGATCGACTCCGCCGCCGCACTGGCAACCCCTGGCGTCGTCGCGGTCATCACGGCGGCCGACATCCCGTTCAACGCCTTTGGCCTGATCCACCCCGACCAGCCGGTGCTCGTTGCGACAGGCGACGAAGCGCGGTTCACGGGCGACAAGGTTGCGGTTGTGGTCGCGGAATCGCCCGATGCGGCAATGGCTGGCGTCGAGGCCCTGATTGTGACCTTGGACGAGCTACCGGCGATCACCGATGCGAACCTGGCGATGCTGCCGGATGCGCCAATGGTCCACGCTGGCCGCGACTCCAACGTGCTCAGCCACGTTCCGATCCGCAAGGGCGACATCGAGCGCGCCTTCGCCGAGGCCGATATCGTCATCGACGGGTCGTTCTCCACCTCATGGCAGGAACATGCATTCCTGCAACCGGAGGCAGGAACCGCCTGGATCGAGGCAGATGGACAACTGGTGATCGAAACGGCCGGTCAGTGGCTGCACGAGGACCGCCGCCAGATCGCCGCAATGCTTCGCCTCCCCGACGATTCGGTCACCGTCCGCTACAACGCGATCGGCGGCGCGTTCGGAGGCCGGGAGGATCTGTCGATCCAGCATGTCCTGGCATTGTGTGCGTGGTATCTACGGAAATCCCACCCCGGCCGAAAGATTGCCCTCCAGTGGTCGCGGGAATCGTCGATGATCGGGCACCACAAGCGTCACCCGATGCGGATAACGACAACCTGGGCGGCGAAACACGACGGCACAATTACCGGAGTGCGAACCAGGATCATCGCCGATGGCGGGGCGTACGCCTCAACCTCGCCGGAAGTGGTGAAATGCGCGGCGATCTTCGCCACCGGCTGCTACGACATTCCGAACATCGCAACGGATGCCTACGCGGTGTACACGAACAACGTCCCGAGCGGGGCGTTCCGGGGGTTTGGCGCGCCGCAGGCCCAGTTCGCCGCCGAGTCGATGGTGACACGGATCGCGCAGGCCCTCGGTCTCGACCCGAACGATGTGCGCCGTCGCAACCTGTACTGTGAGGGCAGTCTCGAACCTTCAGGACATCCGTTGCCACCGGGCGTCTCCGCCCGGCCGGTGTTCGACGCCGCCATCGCCGAGGCGGATGCCCGGTTCCCGGAACTTCGCCGCGAGCCGCTGCCGTCGCACGTCCGGCGGGGTTACGGGTACGCCTGTGGAATCAAGAATGTCGGGTATTCGTTCGGGTATCCAGACAGCGCGACGGCGACGGTCGAGTTGTTCGGCCGGGGGGAACCGGAGCGAGCGATTGTCCGGGTTGGCGCGGCGGAGGTCGGGCAGGGCAGCCACCTCGCCATGCGGCAGATCGCGGCAGGCGTGCTCGGGATCGGGACCAACCGGATCGAGATGGTCACCGATGACAGTTCCCAGGCTCCCAACGCGGGATCAGCCTCCGCCTCGCGGCTGACGCTGCTGGCAGGCGGGGCAGTCCATGCCGCCGCGAGCGAAGCATTGGCCACCTATCGCGAGTCGGAAGACCTGCATGTGGTGGCGACCGCAACGTTTCGACCACCGGCCACAACCCCGCTCGACCCGGTCACCGGCGACGGTACACCGAACTTCTGCTACGGATATGCGGCGCAGGCAGTGGCGGTCGATGTCGACACCCTGACCGGGGTGGTCACCGTGCGCGCGATCGTCAGTGCCCATGATGTCGGGAAGGCGATCAACCGGCAGCAGGTGGAGGGACAGATTGAGGGTTGCCTGGCCCAGGCGTTGGGCTACACGCTGCTGGAGCACTTCATCGTGCGGGAGGGGCGCGTCCTGACGCCTCACCTCAGCAGTTACCTGCTTCCAACTTCGATGGACATGCCGGTCGAGATCGTGCCAGTCATCCTCGAGCTGGCCGACCCGAACGGACCGTTCGGCGCACGGGGAATGGCGGAGATGCCGCTGGTGCCGTTTGCGCCGGCGGTGGCCGCGGCCATCCACGATGCCACCGGTGTCTGGCTCTCCGACCTGCCATTCACGCCGGAACGCGTGCTGACCGCCCTCGTGGCACGCAATCAGGACACCCGACGAGTGAGGCATAGGTAAACGCTGCCGCGGGGTCGCCCGTGACACAGCATCCGATCCGCGTTCCTGACGCCTTCCAGGAGCGCCGGCGAGATTGAAATACCCCTCCGGTGAGGTGCATGTTGTGGCATATATGATCCAGTTCGTGGCCGGAACCCAGGACCTCGTCCGCGCATCGCTGGCGGCGACCCTCAAGGGATTCAAGGTCATCCACCAGGACGACAGCGCGATCGTCTTCAACACAAGCACCCGAATCGCCACGCACGCCCAAATCCCGTTCGCGAACAATGTCTTCGTCGTGCTGGCGAGCACGCCGCGTCGCGAACTCCCACGCTCGGTGCGCGAACTGGCGGCCCTGGCGGGGCGAACCACGTTTCCGCCCGTCCCGCGCAATACGAGCGGTTTCCGGGTGATGGTGCACGTCGACGGGAAGCTGACCCCGGTAGACCGGGGCGGCAAGGTTGCGCTGGAACGGGCAATTGCCGGCCGGACCCGGCTGCCGGTCGAGCCACGCGGCTCCGGCCAGGAATACTGGGTCATCGGGCGCCGCAACCTGAAGACGCTTCTTCTTTGCGCCCGCCTGCCAAAACCGAAGCGACCCGAGCGGCCAGCAGGGTCGCTATCGCCGGAACTTGCGGCGATGCTGGTGGCTGCAGCGCGAATCGAACGCGGACAGACGCTTCTCGACCCATTCGGCGGTAGTGGCGCACTGGTCGAGGCGGCCATAGAGTCTCCGGCCGGGGCGATCCTCTATTCCGATACCAATCTCAAGCGTCACCTGCCCGACATGCCGCGGCACCTGAAAACAAACCGCCAGGTCAAGTTGCTCGACGAGGATGCGACCGACTTGCCCTCAGTCAGCAGCCGGTCTGTCGACGTGATCGTGACCGATCCGCCCTGGGGAGAACACGAAAAGGTCGGCGAACCCTACGACCAGTTCGCCGCAAGGATCGCGGCGAGTTTCGACCGGGTGCTCGATCCGGCCACGGGGCGATTCGTCATCCTGATCGCCCGTCGTCGATCGGTCACCCTCACCAAAGCGCTCCAGGCACGCAGGTTCGTCATCGGTGAGACCATCGGCATCCTCGTCAACGGGCACCCGGCCGATGTCCTGATCGGCGGGCGGTCGCGCCGCTAGCTGGCCGTGGTCGCATCCTTTTCGTCATGCCGCTGGATAATCGCCCGCAAGCGACCGGCGATCTGCGCCTGCGAGCACTCGACCGTGCGCGATTCGAGATCGAGCAGCAGATCGTACAAGGCGTGCAAGCGTTCCTGGCAGCGTTCCCACTCCTCGATCGCGACGATCCTGACTCCAGTCGCAACGTCGCCGTTGACGGCGTTGATGAGCGGCATCACATTGCGCGCCACGCCGTCGATATTGGCCCAGAGAATGCGGCCCAGCCGTTCCTTCTGGCAGGATTGCAGGACATTTTCCATGCGTTCGTCTCTCCAATCGGAGGAATGCCGCATCTTCGTCGGCAGAATTCCGGGTCAGCCTTCCATCCCAATGACTCGACCTATTCAATTATTGACTAGTATACTGCGTCGAGGTTGCGCGGCGATCGCCGGATACCGGATCCGGACCAGGTGGCCGCAAGCTGAATGGAGCAGGTCATGGCAGTCGCCACCATCCCCGGCTATCCGCGCATCGGCAAGCATCGTGAGCTGAAGCGTGCGCTCGAATCGTTCTGGGCAGGGAAATCGGACGCCGAAGCGCTCCTTGCCACCGCGATGGAGATCACCACGAGCGGCTGGCGCACCCAGCAGGAGGCGGGGATCGACTTGATCCCGGTCAACGATTTCTCCTTCTACGATCAGATGCTCGATACCCTCGGCCTGCTCGGGCTGATCCCCGAGCGCTACCGGTCGGATGAGGACGCGGTCGGGATGGACACGTATTTCGCGATGGCCCGAGGGCGAACAGGTGCCCGCGATGTGCCAGCAATGGAAATGACCAAGTGGTTCGACACCAACTACCACTACATCGTGCCAGAGGTCGAGCCCGACTCCTCCTTCCGCCTCAACGGATCGAAACCATTCGTCATGCTCGAAGCGGCGCAGAAAGCCGGCATCGATGCCAGGGTGGTCCTCGTCGGTCCGATTACCTTCCTCTCACTGGCGAAGTCGCACACGCCCGGACTCGACCCACTCTCGCTGCTCGATAGCGCGCTTCCGGTGTATACGGAGATCGTCGCGCGGCTGGCTCAGGCGGGTGCATCCTGGATCCAGTTCGACGAGCCATTCCTCGTGACCGATGTCTCCACGGCGCAACTCGACGCCCTCGAACGGGCCTACACCGCGCTTGCCGGGGTGAAAGGCGCCGCGAAGATCATCGTGCAGACCGCGTTCGACCATGTGGGCGACGCATACGACACGCTGGTGAACCTGCCGGTGGACGGGATCGGGCTGGATTTCGTGCGCGGCGCGCGGAACCTGGACTTCATTGCCGAGCACGGCTTTCCCGTCGGCAAGGTGCTGGCGGCCGGAGTTGTGGACGGCAGGAACATCTGGGCGACCAACCTCCATGCCGCCTGGAACACGTTGGCCGCACTCAGCACTTCGGTTTCGCCGGATCGTCTGTGGGTCTCGTCCTCCTGCTCGCTGCAGCACGTTCCCTACGATGTCGACCTCGAAACGGACCTCGACCCCGAAGTGAAGTCCTGGCTGGCATTCGCCGAGCAGAAACTGCGGGAGATCGCCATCCTCACGCGAGGGCTGAACGAAGGCGAAGCCGCCATCGCAACGGAACTTGCCGCGAGCCGGGGTCTTCATGGGCGAGCGGCATCGTCGCCGCGGCGTCACAATGTGTCGGTCCAGGAGCGGGTACGGTCCCTGCCGGCAGATGCTGCATCCCGTTCAGTCCCATACCGGGAGCGGGCCGAACTCCAGCAGGATCGCCTCCACCTGCCAGTCCTGCCGACGACGACGATCGGATCGTTCCCGCAGACCGGCGAGGTACGCGCGGCACGGCGGTCGTACGAGAAGGGCGACATCACCAGCGCGGAGTATGCATCCTTCATCGAAAGCCAGATTCGCGACGTGATCGCCCTCCAGGAATCGCTCGGCCTCGATGTCCTGGTGCACGGCGAGCCAGAACGCAACGACATGGTCCAGTATTTCGGCGAGCAACTGGATGGGTTCGCCTTCACTCGCCACGGGTGGGTCCAGAGTTACGGATCCCGGTATGTCCGGCCACCGGTCATTTACGGGGATGTCTCGCGTCCGGAGCCGATGACCGTGCGTTGGGCAACCTATGCCCAGTCGCTCAGCGAGAAGCCGGTCAAGGGCATGCTCACCGGACCAGTCACGATCCTGAACTGGTCGTTCGTTCGCGATGACCAGCCACGGTCCGAAACCTGCCGCCAGATCGCCCTGGCGATCCGCGACGAGGTCGCCGATCTCGATGCCGCCGGGATCGCGGCGATCCAGATCGACGAGGCGGCGCTGCGCGAGGGATTGCCGCTTCACCGCGACGACTGGGCGGAATATCTCGACTGGACGGTTGAGTGCTTCCGAATATCGTCTGCTTCGGCGCGACCCGAAACGCAGATTCACACCCACATGTGCTATTCGGAGTTCGGGGACATCTTCGAGGCAATCAGCGCCCTCGATGCCGATGTGATTTCGATCGAGAATGCGCGGTCCGGGCTCGAACTGCTGGAGACGTTCCGGGCGGAGGGATACAACAAGGGGATCGGCCCCGGCGTCTACGACATCCACAGCCCTCGGGTGCCATCGGCCGAGGAGATAGCCGGAAACCTGCACCAGACGCTGACCGTCCTCGATCCCGACCGGGTCTGGGTCAATCCGGATTGCGGTTTGAAAACCCGGAAGCCAGAAGAGGTGATTCCGGCCCTGCG
>CAZSUN010000102.1:0-13754 GCA_964610045.1 uncultured Sphaerobacteraceae bacterium | reverse complement strand
CCGGTGGATGGCGCGGCCCGGCGTCGGAACGCCGTCCAGTCCGGGTGATTGATCCAGCCGCACCAGTTCCTGGATCACCGGCCCGGTCAGGGTGGCGAACACATACTGCTGGCTGCGGCGAGTGAGCTCGAGATCGATGCCTTGCGCCGGACCGGGATGTTCGAGGATCGCCTTCGCGATCAGGGTGGCGACGCGAGAGACCGCCTGGTCGCGCCCGCCCGGATAGTCGTTCCGCAGGTCGATGATGACATCGTACGGTTTCACGGACCGTGTGTCGGGGCTGTCGGCGAGCATCTCGTTCAGGAGGGGGATGGCGATGACCGTCCGGGCGAGATCGAGCGCCACGAATCCGTCGCGGGTGGGATCGCTGCGCGGGATGTTGGGAGTTTCGGCACTGGCGTCCGGCAGCGGTTGGGCTGGATCGTTGCCGGGATTGTCCTCGCCTGGCATTGGGCTCCTCCGTGCAAATCCGGATCGTTGGGGATGGATCAAGACATCGGCGGTTTGGTTGAATTTATCGAAGGAAACCGTCGAACGGGACCCGGACAGAACCACCATCCCGGGTGGCCGCTCCATGCATCCATGCTACAGGTTCGATTCCGGGAGTCAATCAGGGCTGACACTCCGGCACGTCGTGGGTGATACGCGGTCAGGTTGCCGGGCAGTCGTTCTCCGATCGGATCGGAAGCCGCACGGTGAAGACGGTCTTGCCAGGCTCCGACGTGGCGGTGATCGTGCCCTGATGCTCTTCGGAAACGATGCGCCAGGCCGTATCGAGACCGAGCCCGGTGCCCTTGCCCTGCGGCTTCGAGGTGTAGAACGGTTCGAAGATTCGCGTCAGGACCTCGGGCGGGATGCCGCACCCACTGTCCTCGATCTCGACCACCGCGCAACCGCCGTCGTGAACGGTCCGGATCGCGATCCGGCCGTCGCCGTCCATGGCATCGATCGCGTTGTCGATGATGTTGGTCCAGACCTGGTTGAGCGCGTTGCCGTACATCCGGATCGGCGGGATCGAGCGGTCGTAGGAGCGCGTCACCACCACATTGTGAAGACGGTGGTTGAGGATGACCAGGGTGTTCTCCAACCCGTCATGGATGTCGCCTGTATGCTCGGTGGCGCGATCCATGTGGGAATACCCCTTGATCGCCGAGACGAGATCGGAAATGCGGCGGCTGCTTTCACGGATGATCGCCATCGACTCATTGAGGATGACCGTGTTCGCAAGGCAACTGATCGCCGGTGGGAGTGACCCGGCAGGGACCGCGTCCGCCACGGTGTCCAGGTCCCCAATCGAAATCCCGGCTTCGGCGAGCGACGGCGCAATTTCCCAGGCGCGCGGGATGTCCCTCTCATCGAGCCACTCTTCGATGCCGGATTCCGCCTCGCTGAGGGCGATTGGATCGTCCTGACGACGGGCGGCGCCAGCCCGGTCCCGGATCTTGTCGAGCGTCCTCCACGACCCTGCCGGGATGCCAGCCGTGGCCAGGGCCAGCACGGACACTTCACGGCTCTTCAGCGCGTCGGCGAGGCCCGCATTGGCCCGCTGTACCGCCGCCGCCGGGTTGTTGAGTTCGTGCGCCAGTCCCGCCGAAAGCTTGCCGAGCGCCGCCATCTTCTCCAGGTAGCGGGCGCGTTCCTCGCGCTCCAGCCTGGCCGCCCGCTCTTCCAGTTCCTGGGTGTGCAACCGTTCCGTGATGTCGCGGAAAAACCCATGCGTGGCCACCACCTCGTCGCCCACCTTGCGTGACGTGACGCTGCCCTCGATTGGTACCGCCCGGCCATCCTTTGCCACGAAGACAGTTCGCAAGTCGTCGATCGGTTCGCCCTGGATGGCGCGCATGAACGCGATTTGGCAGTGATCGACCGCGTCCGGGTGGATCAGGTCCCAGATGTTGAGCGTGGCAAGGTCTTCATCGGTGTAGCCGAGTGATTCGCGCCAGGCCCGGTTGACGAATTCGAACGAGCCATCGGGCCGCACGCTCTGGATCATGTCGGAGGCGTTTTCGATGACCGCCTGGTAGCGCTGTTCGCTTTCGGCGAGCCGGAGATCGGCCGGGGTGGGAACGTTCATGAAGGACTCCGGTGCGCAGCCGGGCATGGTCGATGCCGGACGAAAGTGGGTCGCTGGAAGATTCCCTGGGGCCCGTTCGGGTGTAGTATTCCATCTGGGTCCCAAGGCGTCGAATCATGACCTCCCGAGGGTTCTGCCGGTGTGGCGGTCTCCGGTACCGCATGGCTCCGTCCCAGTCTCAATCGCGTGAACAAACCCTGGAGGTTGGTGGATGGCAGACAAGCCCATCGTCCTGACCGTGGACGACGACTCTGAGGTCCTTCAAGCGATCGCCAGGGATGTCCGGCGCGGTTTCGGCGAGCACTTCCGGATCATGCGGGCCGAGTCTGGCGAGCGTGGCCTGGATATCCTGCGCAAGCTGAAGCTTTCGAACGAGCGGGTGGCGCTGCTCCTGGTGGACCAGCGGATGCCCGGCCTGACCGGTACCGAGTTCCTGGCGGAGGCCATGAAACTCTTCCCGGAGGCGAAGAAGGCGTTGCTTACCGCCTACGCCGATACCGATGCCGCGATTGCGGCGATCAACGAGATCCGGCTCGATCACTACCTGGTGAAGCCGTGGGATCCGCCGGAGCAGCGGCTCTTTCCCGTCCTCGACGACCTCCTCGACGATTGGACGGCGACTCACCCGCCGGCGTTCCAGGGCATTCGCATCATCGGCCATCGCTGGTCGCAGGATTCCCATGCCGCGCGCGATTTCCTCGCCCGCAACCAGGTGCCCTACCGCTGGTTCGAACTCTCCACCGATCCTGAGGCACCCGACCTGCTGGAGTTGGCCGGGGTGACCGATGGCCGCTGTCCCGTCCTGATCTTCCCGGACGGCCAGGTGCTGATCCAGCCGACGACGCAGGAGATCGCGAGCGTTGCCGGGATTCGCGGCCAGGCCGACATTCCGCTGTACGACCTCATCATTGTCGGCGCTGGTCCCGCTGGGCTGGCGGCCGCGGTCTATGGCGCATCGGAAGGGCTGAGCACGCTCGTCGTCGAGCGGGAGGCGGCCGGTGGGCAGGCCGGTCAGAGCACCAGGATCGAGAATTATCTCGGCTTCCCGACCGGCTTGTCCGGCGCGGACCTGTCGCGGCGGGCGATTACCCAGGCGCGACGGTTCGGCGCGGAGATGCTGCTCGCGAACGATGTGCAGGGTATCGAGCATCACGACGGTGGCATCGGCGTCTGCCTCAATGACGGGCGGACCCTGCTCGCCCATTCGGTGATCGTCGCCACCGGGGTCTCGTACCGGCGGCTCACCGTTCCCGGCGCCGACGAGTTGGCCGGCCGCGGCGTCTACTACGGGGCGGCGGTTTCGGAGACGCCAGCGGTTCGCGGCGAGCACATCCACATCGTCGGCGCGGCAAACTCCGCCGGACAGGCTGCCCTGCATTTCGCCAGCGTGGCCGACAAGGTCACGATGCTGGTACGGGGCGACGCCCTCTCGGCGAGCATGTCGCACTACCTGGCCGAGCGCATCCTGGAGACGGAGAACATCGAGGTCCGCGCCAACGCGACGGTCGAGCGGGTGTCTGGGAACGACCACATCGAGTCGATCGACATTCGTGACGCGAAAACCGGCAAGACGACAATCGAACCGACGACCGGAGTCTTCGTGTTCATCGGCGCCTCGCCGCACACCTCGTGGCTGAGCGGCCAGGTATCCTGCGATGCCAACGGGTTCATCCTGACCGGGGCGGACCTCCCGGCCCAGACTGGGGGCTCCGGGCGACCCGATCGAACCCCATTCCTGATGGAAACCAGCATTCCGGGGGTCTTCGCGGCCGGTGATGTCCGGTTGGGATCGGCGAAGCGCGTCGCCACGGCTGTCGGCGAAGGAGCCGCGGCGGTCATGGCGGTCTGGCAATATCGCGCGACGGTGGGGTTGTAGCGGGTTTGCCGTCAGGTGTTTCGCAAAGGCGGCACGAATCTGCTGGGTCGACGACCCAGACGACCCGACACGCCACGGGCCGACTCCGGACGACCACGGAGGGGATTGGTTTCGACATATTCCACCCACCCCGCCGTCATGCTGAGCGCAGCGAAGCATCCCCCGGCGAAGCCGGTCCATCGAAGATGGACGCGGCAACCAGCGTTGCCAGCATCGGCCTGCGGCCGAGAGCGCTTCGCGCGGGGACCCTTCGCTGCGCTCAGGGCGACGGCCCTGAGGGAATCTGGCGAATATGTCGAAACCAATGACCACGGAGGGTCGCCGCTACGAGGAACCGCGACTGTTCACCCCAGATTCGGTCCTGGATGCGCCCAACCGGCGGACCGACTGGCGCTCGATGATGCGAGTCGGGATGGTCCATTTCACCGGGGTGTGTTCGGCCGGAGCGGTGCCGCGCATCAACCCGAGCAACCGCTCGAAGGCGACCCTGCCCAGATCGGTGCCGGAGTTGCGAACGGTGGTCAACGGCGGTGTCAGCATCTTCGCCACCTCGATGTCATCGAAGCCGACGACCGAGATGTCCAGGCCCGGGGTGAGGTTGCGGCTTGCCAATGCCCGGTAGGCGCCGACCGCCGCCTGGTCGCTGACGGCGAAGATCGCGGTCGGCGGCTCGGGCAGGTCGAGCAGGGTCAGGGTTTCGCCGAATCCCTTCTCGTGCCCGTGCGAGATGCGCGGCGGGATCAGGACCGGGTCGGGGCCGAGACCGGCCTGTTGCATCGCCAGCAGGTAACCGCCGCGTCGTTCTTCCAGCGTCCAGTACTTCGACGGTCCGCGCAGGAAACCGATCCGCCTGTGCCCGGCATCGATCAGGTACCGGGTGATGGCGTAGGCGCCGGCAAAGTTGTCGGGAACAACCGTCGGCAGGGGCATCCCCGGAATGAAGTGATCCACGATCACCACTGGCAGTCCGGCATCGCGGGCCGTCTCGACCCATTCAGGTTGTAGGTCACCGCCGCCGAGCATCAGGACTCCAGCCGCCCAGTTCCCGGCCCAATGGGCGGCAGCCGGGCCGTCCTGCTCGGTGGCGAACTCGATCGTGGTCCTGTACCCGGCCTTGCGGGCTTCGGCCTCGACGCTCGCCAGCACGAACCGGTTGAAGGGGTCGGACGTTGGCGAGGTCGGCAGGTGCTCGATCAGGATACTGATGGTTTCCGGCAACCCATTGAGACGACGGCCCGCGTCGTAACCGAGTTCGCGGGCGGTGTCGAGCACGCGAACCCGCGTTGCTTCGGAGATGCCGCGCTTGCCGTTCAGGACGAGGGAGACCGTGGCCAGCGAGACGCCCGCCGCATCGGCGATGTCCTTCATCGTGGCCTTGCCGTTGCCCTGTCCAGCATCGTGCATCGCGCGTCTGCCCTCACCGGCCCTGGGTGACCCATCGAGAGGGGCCGGATTCCTCATCGGTGGCGAAACGCGAGGATTCCCTGCCGGGTCAACCGGGATCCGGCAGCGTGATGGCGGCCACAAGGACGCCGAGTGGCGCGACGCCGAGCAGCATCGCCGGTCCGACCGCGAACGTCAGCCAAAGCCCGATCCCGGCGATGGTGACGGTGCCGAGGACCTGCGCTGGTCGCCGCATGACGACGAACGCGCTCGCCTGCCACAGCGGTAGCCCATGGATGGCGTGGCGAACGGCCAGTGGCATCGCCGGAATCACCAGCACCAGCACGGTCAGGGCAATACCCGACATGGCGATCGTCAGCACACCATGGGTGGAGGAGTCGGAGGACCCGGGAGCCAACGCCAGCAGGAGGCTGCCACAGATTGCCGGCGCGATGCCAACCCGGATACCCGGCCAGGCAAGGCGTCGCACGTCGGTCAGCGCCACGCGCCACGGGGTTGCCTCCCCATCCAGCATCCGGTCGGCGATGGTGACGATCGTGGCCCAGACCGGCGCGGTCACCAGCACCAGCGGCGCCCAGGCGATGATCCACGAGGTGAGGGTCGCGAGGATCACGAACGGGAGCGCCACGACCAGGAAGAGCAGGGACAGGCCGAGCAGGATATGGAACTCGTCCCGGATCGTGCGCGCGACGTGCAGCAGTAGATTACTGGAGCCGTCGTCGGCGAGTGACTGTGGGGCAGGGTCGCGGGACATGGCGGCCACCGGTCAGCCCCGGATTCCGGTGAGGGCGATGCTCTCGGTCAATCGGCGCTGGGCGAGCAGGAAGACGATCAGGACCGGGATCAGCACGAGGGTGACGCCGGCGAAGATGGTCGTCGGCGTGCCACCGAACTGGCCGCGCAAGGCAACCAGTCCCACCGGGAGGGTGTACTTGTCCTGGGTCGTCAGGAAGAGGTTGCCACCGAAGAAGTCGTTCCAGGCCGCCTGGAAGTTCAGCACGGCGAGGGCCGCGATCGCCGGTGATGCCAATGGAAGCGCGATCTGGAACATGATTCGCAGGTAGCCGGCCCCATCCAGCTTTGCGGCTTCCTCGAGGTCGCGCGGGGTGCGCAGGAAGAACTGCCGGAGAAGGAAAATCCCGAACACGCTGATCAGGCCAGGAATCCAAAGCGCCTCGTGGGTGTTCATCAGTCCAAGGTTCCGCATCAGGATGAAGGTTGGGATGATGGTGACCTGTCCGGGGACCATCAGGGCGGCGAGGAACAGGATGAACAAAATATCGCGGCCCGGGAACTGGAGCCGGGCGAACGCGTAGGCGGCCATCGTGCTGGTGATCACCGAACCGACGGTGATGATGAGCGAGATCTTGAGACTGTTGAAGAAGTACCGCCAGAAGGGGACGGAATCGAAGACGCGTTGAACGTTTTCCAGCGTCCAGTCAGACGGAAACCAGTCGGGCGGCTTGCCGAAAGCGGACATCTGCGGGACGAACGCCGTGATGATGACCCAGTAGAACGGAATGATCATGATGAAGCAGATCAGGATCATGATCAGGTTGATGATCCAGCCGCCGCTCCGGCGCAGGAATTTCCTTCCCCTGGAGACCTCGATCGGCTCGTCGATGATCTTGGATTCATCGAGTCGAATGGTCGACATGACCAGCACCCTCCAGGTTCACTCGTAGAAGACCCAGTATTTCCCGACCCACATCTGGATCAGGGTGATCATCATGATCACGATGAAGACACCGATGGCCATCGCCGAGGCGTAGCCCATTTCGAACCGCCGGAATCCGGTCTCGTAGATCTCCATCACGATGCTGACGGTGCGGTCGAGTGGGCCGCCCTTGGTCATGATGTACATCGGCTCGAAGATTTGGAACGCCCCGATGAATGTCAGGATTCCGGTGAGGAACAGGGTTGGCGACAGCATTGGCAGGGTTATGTCCCAGAACCGCCGGAGCGAACTGGCGCCGTCGATCTTGGCGGCCTCGTGCAGGTGCTCCGGGACGCCCTGGAGCCCGGCCAGGATCAGGATGAACGTGAACCCGATTGTCTTCCACCAGTCGACGATGATGATCGCCGGCATGGCGGTTTCGGGCATGAGCAGCCAGCTCTTGGTCGGCAGGCCAAGCTTGTCGAGGTAGTAGTTGATGAAGCCGAAGTTCGGATCGAGGATGAACAACCACATCAGGGAGACGGATGCCCAGGACATGACGACAGGGAAGAAGATCGAGGTGCGGAAGACATATTTCAGGACGCCGGGTATCGCCCGCTGCACCATGAGGGCAAACACGAGCGCGAGCCCGATGTGGGTGACCAGCGACCAGAACGCAAAGACAAAGGTGTTACGGATGGCGGCGAGGGCGGCGGTGTCGGTGAAGAGTTTCTGGTAATTGTCCAATCCGATGAAATGGGCGTCGGTCAGGAGATCCCATTCGAAGAACGACAGAACGATCGCGCCGATCAGTGGTCCGGCGATGAAAACCAGGAACAGGATGATCGCCGGACTCAGGAGCGCGTAGGCGACGATGGCTTCCCGCCGCCGTACGGCGGCGGGAAGCGAATGCTGCTGGAGGGAGAAATCCGAAGCGGCGCCCCGGTTGCCTGTGACTTCGGCACTCATCGGACGTGTCCTCCGGCGGGTTTACGCGAGGTTCGACTGGATCTTCGCGTTGAGATCGTTCAACGCGGGCTCTGCTTCGAGGTTCCCGATCAGGATTTGGGCGAACGTGTCCTCGATGTCCTGCTGGATGATGCTGCCCTGATCAGGACCCGGGACAGGGGTCGCGAAGTCGAGCGCGTCGTAGAGGTATCCGATCCCTTCTGGACCCGCATTCAGGTAGGCGTCGCTCTTGGCGATCGATCGCTGGGCTGCGGTCTGGTATTGCAGGAATTCGGCTGCCGCCGGTGAGGCATAGAACTTGGAGAGCGCCCAGGCGGCTTCCCTGTTCTGGGTCGACTTCAGGATCGGGTAGGAATTCCAGCCGATGGGCGAACCTGGTTGCGCCTTCACCGGGAACGGAACGATCTTGATCTTGTCGAGGACTTCCAGTTGCTCGAAGTTCGGCCGTGGCCACTGGCCACCGCCAACCATCGCCAATTGATCGTTGGCGACTGCCGCGAAGGCGTCGAATTCTCCGCCTGGCTCGGGGCTGATCTTGTCGGCCACGAGTTGGCGCATGAACGTTGCGGCCTCGATCGCCTGGGGCGTGTTGACGGTCGCTTCCGTCCAGTCGGCATTGAGTGGGCTGGCGCCATTGTTCAGCAACCAGGGCATGACACTGACAAAATAGGCTTGGGGCACATGCATGCCGTAGGTCTCGCCAGGCTTGGTGAGAGCACGAGCTGTTTCGAGGAACTGGTCCCAGTTCCAGCCGGCTTCCGGTTCGGCGAGGCCCGCGTTGGCGAACATCTCGGTGTTGTACCAGATGGCCATCGTGTTGAACTCGCCGGGGAGAAAGTATGTCTGGCCGTCGGGGGAACTGAGGGTATTGCACCATTCGATCAGGTTGGGGTGGAAGTCGGCGAGCAGGCTTTCGACCTCCTCGGCGTCGCGCTCGAGCAATTCATCGATCGGCTCGATCATGCCGCGGCTGGCGAACAGCCGCTGGCCCTCGGTTGCGATCTGCACGACATCGAACTGCTCGCCGCCCGCGATTCGGGTCGTCACCGCGTCGGCGAACCCCGCCCACGAAGCACCTTCGACCCCAACGACTTCGAGCTCCACGTCTGGATAGAGGGCGTTGAACGAGTCGAAGACGGGCTGGTTGCCGGCGGCCTCACCGTAGACGAGGAACCGGACCTTGCCGGAAATCGCTGCGTCCTGCAGGTAGGCCGGGGCCTTGGCGGAGGCCAGGATCGATGACAGGCCACCGGTGGATCCGGCGACCGTGATTGCCGCACCAACCTGTGCGGACCGAGTGAGCACCGAACGACGCGACGCGCGACGCGATCCGATGGAAACGACCGATTCACGACTTCCCATGGTCACAACCTCCGCAGGCAGACGCTACGCGCCCGCTTGAAAACGGAAAACGCGGATACCAGTTTGTCCCGATTGCACGCATTCTCGCAGTGGGCCTGTGCGGTGTCAATACTTCTTCACTAAAGTCTTTATGCACAAGTGTTGAAATCTCAACGAGCGTCAGGCATGATGCGCGGAATCGGTCACATCTGGTCTCGCGTGGGATCCGGTCCGCGTTCAGGACGAGGAGCAGCAGCACATGGCACAGGCACGTACGCGGCAGGACCTTGCCGGCCGCACCTATCGAGGAGACCAGGTCCGGGCGATCGCAATGCCGCTCGGCGGGATCGGGACCGGGCAGGTTGCCCTCGGTGGCGATGGCGGGTTGCGGCAGTGGCAACTCTTCAATCAATCGAATCACCTCGCCTTCGTCCCGGACAGCTTCTTCGCGATCCGGACCTCCGATTCGTCAGCACCGAACACCGGCGATGTGCGCATCCTTCAGTCGGAAGCGTCGCTGGCGATGCCGCCGCGCGACACCCCACTGATCAATGACGACTTCGTGCCCGAACAGCAGCGCCAACTCGTCGCCCGGTTCGGCGGCGTGCAGGAGACGACCTTCACGGGCGCCTACCCGTTCGCCCGGATCGACTACATCGACGAGCGCCTGCCGGTCGATGTTTCCCTGGAGGCGTATACCCCATACATCCCGCTGGACGGCGACAGCAGCGAATTGCCGGTGATTTCGTTCACCTTTACGGTGACGAATTCGAGTCCGGCGCCGGTCTGGGGGGCGATCGCGGCGACCCTGAAGAATGTGGTCGGCTGGGATACCGCGACCGATATCGACGGCAACTACTGCCCGCTGTTCGGCGGAAACGTCAACTCGGTCAGTGTCGCGAATGGCCTGACCTCGCTCGTGTTGGAGAATCCTTCCCTGGGCGGACGCCACCCTCATCTTGGCCAGCTTGCCCTGAGCACCCCGACGACGAACGCATGGGTCGAGCCGCGCTGGACCGACGCCGGCGAGTTCATCGCCTCGCTGGGCAAGCTCGATCTCGCCTCCGACCCACTGGTCGCCGAGGCTGAACCAACCTACCGCTCGCCGATCTGGCACGAGCGGCAACGCATGGCCACCGAGCCGACCCGGTACAGCAGTCCGCTACCGAGCCGGGCCGGTGAGACGTGGAACGGTGGCCTCGCCGCCGGGTTCGCGCTTCAGCCGGGCCAATCGACGGATATCCAGATCCTGCTTTCGTGGTCGTTCCCGAACTTCTACGTCAATTACGATCAGCCGGCGCGCGACTTCCGGTATGAGCTTGGCCGCAGCCAGTTGTGGCTGGGCAACGCCTACGGCAAGCGGTTCACCAACGCACTCGACGCGGTATCCCACTTCACGGCCAACGAGACCGAGCTCGAAGCCGGCTCGCGGACCTGGTCCGACGCCGTTCTCGGTGGTTCGTCTCCCACCTGGCTCAAGGAATTCTTCGCCGCCCAGGGTGCGTTGATCCGCAGCCCAACCATCTTCCGGACCGAAGACGGCAGGTTGTACGGGTTCGAAGGCACGCAGGGCGCCTCGACCGCGTTCCTGCCGTGGCGCGGGCACAGCGGCTCGTGCCCGTTGAACTGCACGCACGTCTGGAATTACGAACAGGCGTTGTCCCGGCACTTCCCCGCCCTCGAACGCACGATGCGCGAAACCGACCTCGACTACGTGCAGGCACCCGAGGGGTACATCCCGCACCGGACCCTGTTGCCGCTCTTCGTGAAGCAACTCTGGGGCCAGGCGATCGGCGGTCCGCACAACCCGGCGCTCGACGGCATGCTGGGTGAGGTGCTGAAGACCTGGCGCGAGATCCAGCAGGGGGCCGGCAGCGAATGGGCAGCCCGCTACTGGCCGAACATCCGGAAGCTGGTGGAGTACCTGCGGGCGAGCTGGGATCCGGATGGCGATGGGGTGCTCGACGGCGAGCAGCCGAACACCTACGACATCGAGTTCTACGGCACCAACCTCTTCATCGGGTCGCTCTGGCTGGCGGCACTCCGCGCCGCCGAGGAGTACGCCCGGTTGCAGGGTGAGGACGCCTACGCCGATGAACTGCACGCGCAGTTCGAGCGCGGCCGCGACAACTACGATCGCCTGCTCTGGAATGGCGAATACTGGATCCAGACGCTTGGTCCCGACGATCCGCTGGAGCAGCAATACCTCACCGGCTGCCTGGCTGACCAGTTGCAGGGGCAGTGGTGGGCGCACCAGCTCGGTCTCGGCCATATCCTGCCGGAGGATCACATTCGCGAGAACCTGAAGTCGATCCTGAAATACAACATGCGCGAGGGATTCTCCGGCTACGACCCGGAGGAACGCGCTTTTGCCGACGGTGACGATCACGGCCTGCTGATCATCGCCTGGCCGGAGGGCGGACGTCCCGATCGCCCGACCCGCTATCACGATGAGGTCTGGACCGGGATCGAGTACCAGGTCGCCGCCCACTGCATTCAGGAAGGGTTGATCGACGAGGGCTTGCAAATCGTCGAGAAGGCGCGGGACCGCTACGACGGCACCAAGCGTAACCCGTACAACGACATCGAGTGCGGCGATCACTACGCCCGGGCGATGGCGGGTTGGACGATCCTCGAAGCGCTGGCCGGGTACCGGTATGACGCCACCCGGAACCAGATCACACTGCGACCGGCGGTGGCGGACGAGACCTGGACGGGGCCATTCCTCGCCGGGACGGGCTGGGGCACGGCGACGGTCAATCCGGACGGGGGTGCGTCACTCTCGCTTCTGTTCGGTGAACTGATGCTCGCATCACTTGCCCTGCCGGATGCCTCGGCGGGCCGGACGGTGACCCTCAACGGATCGCCGCTCGACGCCACCTGGTCTGGTGGCACGGTGAGGTTCGGGGCGCCGGTGACGCTCACGGTTGGCGATACCCTCGCCATCGGATAGGTCCGCGGCGACCACGTCTCCTCTCATCGCCGCGGGAAAGCGTGATCTTGACGGGTAGGGGAGGGCTTTCGGCGCACATGCGATCTTCTGCGAACGCATCGGCGTTGCGCCGAAAATGCCCTCCCGTCTCTCGTCAATGCCACCGCTCATTCCTGCCTGCGTAGGCGGCTGTGTCGGCCCACTGACGCTTGCCCACCATATCTGCGTAGTGGCGATCCGAGCCTGTCCTGAGCAACGCGAAGGATCTTCGCCTCACGGCGGGCCGCACAGGGCCCGCCCCACAAATGCGCCGCTGGTTACCCGGAATTGGTATCAATCAATCTCGACTACAGAGTTGACAGCAGCGACCATCCGGCACAATGATGTTATCGATAATCAATGATCGTGCCATCGCTGCTGGAATGGAGTCAGGATCATGCGCTGGGGATATGCCCTGATCTGGGCCGGTGATTACCTCGTTCGCGACGAAGATCCGCTGCTGGCGAAGCTGAAATTCCTGGCGCACTACGGTCTGCACACAACCGGAACCACACTCGAAGAGATCGATGGATTGTCCGAGACGAAGCGCGATCAGGTCGGGCAACTCCTTGCCGACCACGATCTCTCGCTCACCCCCGTGCTTCACGCCCCGTATTTCGATCCGGATGGCGACAAGGTCGCCCGCGCGATGGACGGACAACTCGCCCTGCTGGAGAAGTGGCGGGACTACCTGCGGGTACCGCTGGCGACCACGAGCGTTGGTCCAGTCCACCGGTTCATGCGTGAACCGTCGCTGGAAACCCAGCTCGATCTGCTCGCGGCACGCCTGCCGGCGCTCGCCGCGGGGTGCCACGGGATGGGCATCCCGTTCGGCATCGAGAATCACGGAGATTACTACCTGAGCGATCTGGTCGGTCTCTGCCAGCAGGTCCCGCACCTCGGGATTTTTCTCGATACCGGCAATACGTACCTGATCGGCGAGGCGCCACTGCCCGCGATCGAGGCGGCCGTCCCGTACGCGGTCGGAACGCACTTCAAGGATCATCACGTCCGGCCGTGCCCGGATGCCCGTCCGCTCCATTTCGAAGTGGCGCCGTCGGTCCTGGGCGAAGGCGATGTGCCGCTGGAGGCGTGTTACCGCCTGCTTCGCGAACGCAATCCCGATCCGGACCGGCTGGTCATGGAAATCGAGCTGATCATGCCCGCCGACCGCCCGGCGGTCGAATCGTTCGAGCAGAGCCTGGCCTACGTCCGCAGCCTCGAAGCGAAGTACGGGTAGGCGCCAGGCATGGACATCCGCCTACCCGTGACGTGGATTTCGCCGGCCACGGTTGGACAGACCCCGGCGGCCTCGCTTTCGCTCGGCATTACCGGGGCCGTCCGCCCGACGGGATTCTCACCCAATGCGGCGCGTGGGTGAGAATCCCGAGGTGGCAGGAATGGCGCCCTACCCGCCGTACTTGGCGTCGTAGGCGGCCTGCTGGATCTCCAGGTAGGTCGG
>CAZSUN010000101.1:0-13800 GCA_964610045.1 uncultured Sphaerobacteraceae bacterium | reverse complement strand
CTCGGCAGGATGCCCCACTTCCGGCACGGATCGCCGCTGCGGGTTTTGGCCCCACGGCGGCGATCGTCTGGCGCGCCTGTGACGGGCATCGCACCATCACCGATCTCGTGATGGTCACGGGATTGCCAGCCGAGACGATCCGGGAAGTGTTGGCACTGCTGGACACCGCCGGGCTCGTGACCGCACACATTGGGCTCCCGCGCCAGTCTCGCCGGTCGTTGCTGCGCACGGCGGGCATCGCTGGGGCCGTCGCAGTCCCCGCCATCGTGTCGGTGTCGGCGCCACTGGCCGCGCGGGCGCAATCGAGCTGCGTCGGGTTCGAATCCTGCGATGCCGCCCATCAGGGCGTGGGCTGCTGCCACATCGCCGGGAACACCCTGTGGACGTGTGGGTGGGACCCAAGCGCGCAAGAGTGGGGGTGCTTCGTCACGGATCTCTGTGGTCTGTTTTTCGAGTGCCAGGCGGGCATCGTCCGCCTTCGCGTCAAGCCGATTCGCCAGGAGTGTCGACGGGCAATGCGCCGGCCACCGCTGCCCCTGTGACGCGCTGTGCAGGCCGTAGCGGGGCGATACTGCCGCGAATGACCTCCAATACCTGCGCCACCCCCCGGTGCTGATGTCAGCGCACGTATAGGACAAATGTTCTACGAGCGCGTAAACCCAATCGCCGCCAGGCGCCCGCCGACCGTTCATGGTCCACCCGCCCCCACGACCCGGCCCGAAGGCAGCCGCGGCTCGGTTGACAAAACACCGCGGCTTAGCAGGCCGGTGCGTGGAGGCGCGGGCCCAGCCATCACGCCGCCTTTTGAGACCAGGCGTACCATCTCGCTGTCGGACGCCGGTAGACCAGCCAGGTCTCGCGTGAGGGCGTCGTGATCACGTCGCGCAACCCATAGCCCGCGCACCACACCTCCCACCGGCGTTCAACCTCGGCAGTCGCCCACTCCGGCGCTTCATCTCCCGCAGCGATCAGGGCGGTCTTCAGCACGACATCCCGGTTGAAGTCGGCCACCCAGGCATCATCAGGCTGGTCCGGATGCATGCCTTGCTGCCGACAACGCGCTTCCACCTCCCTCTCCGTCACGCCCTTGATCGCGAACCCGCCGAGGGTTCCAATGCCCCGCCGCTCCTGGGCCAAATGCAAGGATGCATACAGGTCGAACAGGCTCTTGTTTCCCGTCCCTCGCACGCGGGCATGGTCGCGCAACTTGACCACACGCCACCGTGGAGCAGGCCTTGCGGTTTGGAGGAAGAGGGCCATGCGCCGCATGTCAATCAGAAAGCGCTCGATCTCACGCCACCAATCGGGCACCAGGTCGGGCCGCTCCCGGACCAGGCGGATCGTGGGGGCAATCGCTTCGGTCCCCAGTTCGGAATCCCGAGCCCACAGCTCCGGCGCCTCGACCTCGAATACCCGCATGCCAACACGGGGATAAAACATTGGGTTGGGGGTCACGAAGTAGCCGCTCTCGTCGCTTCGGACCTTCCTCACCTCAACGCGAGGCATCCAGGCCCCAGGCGCCCCGTCGGCGGCAGGAAGGGCAAATTCGACTCCCTCCTTGAATCGCACCTCCCCCGTCTCGGGTACCTGCTCCATGCCGGCCGCGATGCTCCATCCCGTCTCCGACAGCACCTTGTAAAAGACGGTCCCGTCCGGAAATTGCCCACCAGGACCAACGATGCCATCAGTCATTTCCCGGTGGGTCCACCTGGCGAGGGGAAGCCGTACGGCCCGCTGGCGGGCTTCAAGGCGAGCCCCGAGATCCATCGCCGGTTCCTCCACCGGTGACGTCGCCGGCATCCCCTCGCCAATGCGGTGCAGTTCGCCGGTGAATCCCAGGGCCGCCTCCGAGGGTACCCCAGACCCCAGAAGCAATCCGACAAGTCCGGCAACGTGGTTCCTCGTCATGAGGTCACTCGCTTTCGTGGCGTCACGTCGGCTGACGCGACCAGCAGGCACAAGCCCAGCACGACGAGGACGGCTCCCAGCGCGGCGTAAGCAGTTTTCTTCACCGTGTCCTCCTTCGTTGCTCGCCGTCACTGGCGGCGCATGTAGTCGTCGAGGGCCATCATGGATTCGAGGCCTTCGACGTGGTTGGCCATGTCGTACTCGCTGTACCAGGCGGCCATGCTCACGGCGAGCACCAGGTCGTCGTGGTTGCCGTCTCGCCAGTCAGCGCCAGCGCCGTACGAGTCGTTGCCGGTCAGCGTGATCTTCTTCACCCGGAAGTTGTCGAGTTCGGCGACCAGCGTCGTCGCCAGGTCGAGGTCCTCGGCGATCCTGAGCCGATCCGTTTCGAGAAGCACCTGCATCCGGGCCACCAGCTCGCGCTTCGGCACCCGCCAGTCGTCGCGGTCGTTGGTCACCTGGTCGCCGCCGGTGATCGTGATCGCCTGGCACTCAATGCCGGCCCCCCGCAGGTCTTCGACCACGGCAATGCCCACGCCGGTGTGATCGACCAGGACCTCGACCCTTGCCTCGCTGTGCCAGCGATGCCCCTGCTCGCGCTGCCACTCGAATCCAGCCTGCCGCAACGCCGCCATGATCTCCCGCAGCGTCGGCACGAGCGGGCTGTACCCCTTGCCCCGCCAGCGCTGCAGGTCGATCAGGTGGTAGTGGTAGCTGTGGAGTGTTGACTGCTGGACGCGATCCCAGGCACTGAAGGCCTCCCGGTTGCGGTAGATCGTGTCGAGCGGACCACCCGGGGTCACGAACCGCTGCAGGACGGCAATGGCGGTGTAGTCCCGCCGCTCGCCGAGGTCGACACCGATCAGGTAGGACGGGGTGTATTCGGGCATCAGGCAACCTTCCGCGCAAAGAGCGGCTTGACGTCGCCGGTCACGGCGCTCCGGATATCGTCGTAGTGGAAGACCGAATCCTCGTTCTCGGTGAACCGGCAGAGATACTCCTGGTCGAAGATGACGCCCGGGATCTTCTGGCGTTCCTCAGCCAACCAGGCGGGATCGATGCGGGGGCACCGGTCGGCGGTGATCATCGAGCGATGCCAGGCCGACCCGCCCTCGGTCCACTCGAAGTGAAAGAATCCGCGCTTGCCATTCGGCGTGGACAGGAGCAGGATGCGGCCCTGGCTGACCGCCAGCATCGGCCGGAGTGCCTGATAGCTCGAATCCATGACCCAGGCCGCCTCGTCGATGATCAGCATGGCCGGCGCGCTGAAGCCGCGGATGTTGGCCTCCTTGTCCGGAATGACCACGATCCGGGAGCCGTTCTCCAGTTCGATCTCAACCTTGTTGTCGACTTCGGCCGGCATGTCGGGGGCACCGGCGCCGTAGACCTGGCGAACCTTCGCCAGGAGTTCCTTCGACTGGCGGCCAACCGGGGCGAGCACCAGGATCAGGCTGCCGGGAACGTACAGCGCCTGGTGCATCGCCACGATGGCAGAGACCGTCGATTTGCCAGACTGGCGCGAGCAGCACAACAGGTGATGCGTCGCCGTGGATCGCAGCACGTCGGCCTGCCAGGCGTCCGGTTCGATCCCGGCCCGGCGCGCGAAGACGACCGGATCGAGCGCGGCCGCCAGGTCGTTGGCAAGGCCGTCTGTGGCCCGCTGCGGAGCGCTAACCGGCATCATGGCCTGTGCCTCCTTCGATGCTGGTCAGTGCCCCAGCGACCGCCTGGCGGGCTTCTGGATGCGGTTGCAACGCGGCCAGAATCACCGTTCGCAATTCGAGCCATTCCGCCTGCACCACGATGTTCGTCACGCCGCGGCGATCCAGTTCGCCCTCGACCTCGAGCAGGGTCTCGATGCAGCCCCGCGCCTCTCTGATCCCAGCCAACGCGATCCGGTAGTCGCCTGCCCGTTCGGCCTTGTCAAGGAGGGTGATCGCCCGGTTGCGGAGCGCCTTGAGCTGGGCCAGAAGATCGTCGGCCGCGGCCACCTCGTGGGCTTCCTGCGCCCGGGCAACGTGGGCCGGGACATGGTCCTTCCGGTGCCGCTTGAGGGCGGTCTCGGACAGTCCGAAACGGTCCGCTATCGTCCGGTACGAGGTACCGGCCAGTAGCGCGGAGTTGATCTCCGCGCACTGGGCGTGGGTGCAGACGGTGCATGGCCTGGCCATGGGTCAGGCCGCCACTGGCGTGCGGGTGCAGCCAGCAAGGCGTTCCCGGATGCGATCGAGCAGGGCAGTGAGTGCGTCCATGGTGCCCCTACCCCAGCGCCCGGCGAGTCATCTGACGCATCGCCTCGCGAGCCGCATCGCCGGAGTCCGCCATCTGGCGGCGCCGTTCGTCGGCCAGCAACTGCGGGAAGTCAGCCTCGAACTCCGCTTCGGTCGTACCCGGCAATTGCAGGTAGCGAGCCTTCATGTCCGCCTTGAGCTGGTCGAGTTCGCCAGCCCGGCGTGCTGTCTCGGCGTCGGCTTTGGCCTTCGCGTCTGCCGCCTTCTTCGCTTCAAGCTCGGCCAGGGCCTCACGTTGCCCCTTCACGTGCGTTTCGCTCGTGTCCCATCTGGCCTGCGCGCGCTGCAGGTCATGGTCGGACAGATCGCGCGCGTTCCATGCGTTCGGGCACGGCCAGACATCCGCGTACCAGGACCATTCGCGCACGGTGTGTCGCGGGACGGTCCGCTCCACATCGTCGAATGCCTGCTGTGGCACGAAGATCCTGCGCCGTCGCAGGGCGACGAGCTTGTCGTACCGTTCCTGCCCCTCCTCCGTCCGTTCGGGTGGGTCGTAGTGCGTCATGGTGCGGCCGAACCCGTAGCCATGATCGGCGGTTCGCTGGGCGACCTCGCCAAGTTCTGATCGGTTGGTCATATCAGCATCCTATCGGTGAGATTGTGTAATCGGCCACAAAGTGAGGAGAGAGGCGGGGTCACGGTGGCCGGGCGCGGGATCGGCAGGCCGGGCAGACGTGCCAGTTCCCCTGGCGAATGTCTTCCGGTGTTGGTTCGAACGCCTGGCCGCACTCGCGGCAGTCGGTGCTGATCGTGGGCATCATGCAGCCTCCAGTTCCCGTATGGCCGCCCGTTCCCGGTCGGCCTCGATCCGGTCCAGGCGCCGGTGCAGCTGGTGATGGGCTTCTGCCAATGCGGCCACGTAGGACGGGCCGTTGCCCTTGACGACGACGTTCCCGGCAAGCCCTACCCGGATACCGGGAAGGGTGACGACGACGCTGTAGCCGCCTCCTGGCGTCCCTGAGACGGCGCACGAGAGGCCAGCGGCCGCGAGGTCGACCGGGATGGTGAACGCGGCCTGCAAGTCGGCGTAGGCCCGTAGCGCGGGCGCTGCGCGGCTGTAGGCGAGCGCCGGGGCGAACAGCTCGTCAAGGTCGGCCCGGAGGGCGGCAATCGTGGTCATACTGGCCCTCGCAGTCGACACGAGTGCATGGGGTTGCAACAGTGCAAGGCCATTGCGCTCACCCGAATCGCCCATACAGTCCCCGCCTCCATGGCATTCCCCATCACGCAGCACCTCCAGGCGGGTCGAAATCGACTGGTGCAGCGGTCGGAAAGGGCACGATCTTGGAGCTGTCGCAGTAGCTCCGCTCGTCTGCCAGGACGATTGCGAGCCAGGCACATAGCGGCTTGGCCCGGTCGGCCGGAATCCCGTCGATCTGTCCCTCGGTGGCGTCGATGCGGACCGTCTTCCGGCCTGCGCGCGATCCCCGCAGGAACGTTTCGCAGTGGGCTGCAATCGCCTCCTGCGCCTCGTCGTCGAGCGTTCGTCGCTCGGGAACGGTGATCTCGATCCGCACCGCCTTTCGCGGTTGGGTCGCGATGATGGCCGGCTTACCCGCCCGCTCTGCCAGGTTGAGGTAGTCGATAATGCAATCTTCCGCGTCGTAGTCGCGAGACAGGAGATACAGGTAGCCGCGGTCAACGGCTGATTGAGCGGTGCGCCGGTTCAGGTCCCGGCGCCAGGCTGCATGGCTCACGCGACACGCTCCTTTTCCTGTTCCTTCCGCTGCCGACGAATTGCCAGCACACGCCCAAGGGCAGCGCGGTCGTGCTGATAGTGCTGGTCGAACGGGTGGGATTCCCTGACTTCGGAAACCCATTGGTCCTGCTCGGCATCGTTCAGGTCGAGCACGTTCGCGACGGTTTGGGCCAGGCGATCACGCTCGGCGATTTCGTCGAAGATCAGATCCCGGAAGTGATGAACGAATCCCCGCACCTGGTCGTCAATGACGCCCGGTCGGTGACGGCGGTACTTCAAGTCACCATCGATGATTGCGAACCGGAGCGAGAAGGTTTCCTCCGCAATGTGCATGATGAAGTTGGGGTCTGGACTCACGAGGCACTCTCCCATCCCTCGGCATCGGGTTCGGCCTCGGCCGTGCCCCCATGCTTGGCGCAGTACAACGATCCGGGCTTGCTGACCGGGGCACCACAGTGGACGCACTGGCGAAGCTTGTGGACGTTGGCCGGCGGGTCGAGGTCCATGCGCTGCGAAAGCGAGTGGTACTTGCGTGGGTTCGTCTTCGTCGGATTCTCGGTCGAGGCGAACGGCATCGGATCCTCCTTGAGCATGTCACTCAAGGTGTTCTGGATCGTTTTCAGCGTGGAATTCGGAACAACTGCGGCCAGGTCCTTCGCGGTCATCCACTCGCCACAGTTCTCGAGAGTCGAGAGAATCCGGTCACGAACGGACGGGTCAGGGGCGATTTCTGGCGCATCAGTCGGAATCCATCGCGCCGTCTCGGCATCGAAGGTGGCATGAACCACGTATTTCGGGAGGTTCCTGCCCTCAGCCTTGAGCACCGCCTGCAGTTTCGAATCGCCACCGGAATCGATGCGAGAGAAGTGCAGCTCGTCGTCAAATCCAGCCCTGATGGATGTAGATCCCCGCGAGTTGCCGTTGACCTTGTCCTGATGATGGGTCACAACGATGGTGACGCCCAGCGAGTGCGCCAGGACGCGAATGGGCCTGATGATCGGCGCCATCTCGTCGCTGTCGTTCTCGCGACCCGTGTGCGCTTCGCGAAGGGTATCGATGATGATCAGGACGTATTGCCGCTCCCGGATCAGATCTGTAAGCGCCTGAAGGTGGGCCACGTTCTGTAGGTTGAACGTGGCCTCTCCGTGACTCCCGTCGAGCGGGAGGATGTCTACCTGGACACCGGCCAAGCCAGCGCAGCGCACACCGAACCTCGCTCTCAGCGTCCGCAGGTTCTCCTCGAGCGCCAGATACAGCACCGGGCCGGGTTTGCGGATAGCCTTTCCAGCGAACGGCTGTTCGGTGGCGACACAGACCGCCTTATCGACGCAGGTCAGACCTTTGCCAGACTTCTCCCTGCCACTCATGAGCACGGCCGATCCATCGACCAGGAGGTCGTCAATCACCCACTCAAGCGGCTTTATGTCCATCTTGAGCACGTCGGAGACCGAGATCGGCTCGTACTTGAATCCGGCAGATTGCTCGCTCATGCAAGCCACCTACCGTCGACGAGCCTTGGTGCCGTGACCGGAGGGCGCTGGCTTCGGACGCCCTCCACCTTCGGCCGCGGCTGGGCGGGTTGGCTGGTGCCAGCGTGCCGCTCGACACATTCCAGCCGATCGAAGAACCGTTCGAATCCGAAGAACAGGCCCGCCAACTCGATCGAGTCTCCGCCCCTGCCGCATCCGAAACACCACGCGTTGTTGTTATCCACGTAGATGGTGAAGCTTGGATCGTGGTCATCGTGGCCGGGTAGTGGACACCGGCCACGAAGCCGGTCGCGGGTCCGATGCTCGATCCGGACACCCAGGACTCGCTCGCAGAACTCGGTAATCGGAAGTGCGGCCTTTGCTGCGGCAATCCGGGCTGACACGTCGACCATGGTGGTGTCGATGACCCCGGCGATCGGGTCATGCGCCCGAGCGGCCAGGATGCGTTCCTGCCGCGCGATCTCCCGCTTGAACGCCTCGAGCTGGACCTCCAACACGGTGCGACTGTCGCCGTCAAATTCAAGGGCCAGCATGGCCGTGTGTTGGTGCTCCGCCCGCAGCTCCTGCAGCGGAAGATGGGAAATGGCCCGCTGATAGTCACCCACCGGGTCATTCGTTTGGTAGAATGGGATCAATGAGGTCACGTCAGTCCTCCTAGAAGCCGTCGGGGAGTCCCGCCCCGGCGGTTTCGCTTATGCGGCCAGGTCCGCGTGAACATCGGTGCTTGCCTTCGATGCGAGCCACGCCTGAACCGCAGCCTCCGGAATCACAATCGCTCGGCCCGTCTCTCCGAACCGCCACACTGGACCGAATTCGCCCTTCGCGACGGCTTCGTAGATGACATTGGGTGCAACACCGAGTTGCTTTGCAAGGGCACGCGGTCGACGCCCTTCCCGCCTCATCTCTGAGTTCTCCATGCGCGACTCCTTGTCACTAGCGTTCACCGTGACGCGTACGTTCACTGCGTCATTACCAGACTAGTTATCTGGCCCTCATCAGTCAGCGCCCAATAGGACCGCTTCCACTTATTCGGCTACCCGACGATGGTTTGGACGTGGACGTCGTGGGAAGTGAAGGCCAATCTTCTGTCTGATCTTGCTCGCAGAAGAGTCAGAGGATTTTCCAGCAGTCTTGGGATCGCAGTCGTAAGCTGCCGCAGCCTGATCAATCCTCAGGCCACCTAGTGACCGGTCTACCAGGATCGCCACTGGATCAATGTCTCGATCTCGACTCTTGATTTCGACCCAGCCCTCCAGCATCGCCAGTTCACGGATCCTTGCCTTGTACTCAACCTTCGAATCCTCGAACGCCGCATCCAGCCCCGCGCACCATTCAGCCCACCTTCCAAGTGACGGCTGCCAACCCATGTAGCTGAAGGTGAACCTGGTCTCATCGAGAGAGAGGATTTCGACTGAAGTCGAACGGAGTCGGAACTCAATTTCTGACTCAACCGGTGGTTCAGGCGATGGCGACCACTGAGCGATCGTTTCAATCGCGGCCTCTAGCACCCAGTCGTCGACGATGTTCCAGCGCTCGGCCCAAGACAGCATCAGTTCGCGAAGGTCTGCGCGATCGGCATCCCTGGGCGCATCGGTTTCGTACTTGATGCTTGTCCACCCCGGAAGCTTGCCGAAGAGGATGTTGCCAGTGGCCCCCATCTGGGTCAGGTGTCCCGCCTCCGACGCCTGCAGCCAAATGCGCCGGTAGACCATCCGCGGTTCACCAGCAAGCTCGTGAACGAAATCCGGGTACATTTCGGCAGCCGTAGCTAGAAATCGGTCCTGAAGCAGGTCCCGCACTTTGCCATCGTGGGGGCTCTCGAATTCCGGCAGATGCGGCCTTCTGTTCGGTACACTCATGGAATCACCCTCCATCTCAGGGGATCGCGAACCCGGCCGGCTCCACCCGGTGCGGGTTCCTTCGTTATGACGTGTGCGGGGTTGCGGGCCTCGATCCTACCAAATAGTTCAGGCAGGGGTGTAGTTGACGATAAATGGTTCCTTCCCGGATCGTTCCCTTAAGTGTGTGGGCCGGGAAGGAACAATCTATTGTCAAGTTGCGGCGGTCCTCGCAATGGTTCGTGGTTGCACGCTACTACTCCAAAAAGCGCCCAGGCGTGTAGCCTACTGACAGCCATCGATGTAGCCGACACACCGGACACAGTGAACGCTACAACGTGCTTTAGGCCGCCAAGTGAGAGCTTTCCGTGCATAGTGGACAGGAGAACACGAACCACTGTCTGTCTCTGGAACAGGTAGTTGGGGTTCGAATCCCTGCACCCCAGCCCAATAAGCGAAACTGGAAAACGGCGGATCGTACGTGGTCCGCCGTTTTTGTGTTCCGACGAACTCAACCAGTGATGGTCGCCATGCGCTATGTCGTCTTCCACAGAATTCGAGTGGATGAGTGAGGAGATTCCCGAAGGTGCCGGAGCTTGCTTGTAATGAAACCCAGCGGAGACTCACTCTCCGCCGGTTCAGGGTCATTTCTCAACCACTTGTCCGGAATCGCTAAGCCCAGTCGGACCTGCCCTATTACAAACGCTGGGTGCCAATCGATTGCGAGCGACAAACGTCGTCCTCCGGCACGTACGAACCGTCCACATTTCGCCATTTGTTCCGAAAGCTCCCGGAGTCATGGGTGTTTTGGGCGGTTCGGTCGCCTCTCCATTTCATGGCCCTGCGAACCTGACTTTTACGTCGGGTCCTGAAAGGACGACATTCCATTCGCCGGCCCGCTCACAAATGAACGCAGCAATCGAGGAAAAGAGAGAACGCAGAGTCGAGCGCGCACCGGATGGCGCCTTCTCTCGTCGCCATCACCGAGACTCCCAGGTGTACACTGCGCGCCTGTCTCCCTTGCGCATTCCCCCCACGCAAAGGGCCGAAGGCTATCGATGTGTTCGAGCGGACCGATCTGACTATCGACGGTCGCAGGGCTCGATCTTGCCGCGTGAGACCTCGACCAGGGGCAAGGCAGACATCGATGGTTGATCGAGTGACTCGGCGTCGGTCGACGTGACCAGGACCTGGCAGCTTCGACTGGCCAACTCCCCAAGCAGCAATTGCCGATGGTTTGCATCCAGCTCGGACAGTACGTCATCCAGGAGGAGAACCGGGAGTTCGCCCGTCCGTTCCGCGATCATCTCGATCGATGCGAACTTGAACGCAATCACCCCCAGCCGTTGTTGGCCGCGCGATCCGAAGGCTGCAAGGTCGCGATTCGACACACTGAATGTGTAGTCGTCGCGATGTGGACCAACCAACGACACCCCGCGCCGAAACTCCAGATCGCGCGCGGAGCGCAACTGCCTCTCATAGGTCGCCGCAACCTGTGCGATGGAGGTGTCGATACCACTCGCTGGATCGACCGACGGCAGATCGATCCGTGATTGGTATGCGAAGTCCAGTTCCTCCCCCTCAACGAGATTCCGGGCACGCTCCCGAATGTTTTTGCCGATCCCGGACGCGAATGCCAGCCGGTATGCGACCACGACTGAACCGGAGGCGACCATCTGATCGTCCCAGAACGAGAGTTCGGTCACCGCGCCGGCATCACGCGGACTCCTGCGCTCCCTCGCGAATTGCCGGAGGAGTTGATTTCGTTGGGCCAGGACCTTGCCAAAGTCGGTAAGGGCGCGAAGATAGGTTCGATCCGTTTGGGAGACGAGGATATCGATTTCCCGCCGCCGGCCAGGCGGCGGCCCGGTCACCAACGCCACATCCTCAGGAGAGAAGAGGACGCACTTCAGGATACCGACCAGATCGTGCGCTCGCTTGCGGTCGCCGTTTACCTCATAGGTCTTGCGGGTGGTGACCGATCGATCGGCATCGAGTTCGATCCCGATCGCGACGACGTCGTGCCCATCAGCAGATTGAACACCTGCCTGGATTCGGGTGTAGGCGCTGACGCCGAGATCAGCGCCGCTTTCCCACCCGACGAGTTCGCGGTCCGATTGCGTGCGCGGAGAGCGCGTGGTGGCGAGAAGGACCAGTGCCTCCAGAAGGCTGGTCTTGCCACCGGCGTTCCTGCCAACGATGCGCAAACCCTGCGCAGGAATATCCAGCAGCAGTTGCTCGTACGACCTGAACTGGTTCAGTTCGATTCTGTCAACGAACATCGTCTGGACAGACTGGCTGGTGTCCCCTACTGGCCACCAATCACCATCGGCATGATGACGTGCGTGTACGAATCGCTCCCGCTTGGCCGGATGACGCCCGCCTGGGTTGGTCCGTTGAGGCCTAGCATGACTTGTCCATGCTTCAGGACCGACAGCACGTCACTCAGGAAACGACTGTTGAAGGCAACCTGGACCTCGCCACCGGTGACGCTGGCATCGACAAAACTGTGGCTGTTCCCACGCTCGGCAGCATTGGCCGACACCTCGACACTGCCAGGCGTGAGGTCATCCTCGCCAGGAGCAATCACCAGGCGAATGACATCATTGTTTTCGCGAGCGAAGTAGCTGGCCCGGCGAACGGCGTTGAGCAGGACATCCCGGCTAAGGTCCAGACGTGTCGCGAAGTCCTTCGGGACAATCTGCCGGACATCTGGAAACGTCCCATCGATCAGACGGGAGACCCATTCAGTATCGCCTACACGAGCCATGACCTGACTCCGGTTCGGCGTTACGGCCAACCGGATCGGCTCATCGAAATCCCCGATGATCCGAGCGAGCTCGCGGTATGCCCTCGCCGGTACGATCAAGTCTGTTCGCTCCTCAACCGGCGACAGGATCGTCCCTTCATTTACCGCCATCCGGAAGCCATCCGCCGCCGCGAGGGTGACTCGGTCTCCCTCGAACCGGGTCAACACCCCAGCGAGGACCGGCCGGGAATCATCGGTGGCGGCCGCAAATTCCACCAGTGACACGAGATCGCGCAACGATTGAGCATCGATTTCGACGCCGAAGGCATCGCTGCCGATGGACGGGATCACCGGGAAATCTTCCGGATCGATTCCGTTGATGGAGGCTTCGTCGCGGCCAGCATGCACTGTCAGGGACATGCGGGACGAATCAACTTCGAGTTCTACCCCACCCGGTGGCAAGGTGTTGACGAACTCACCAAGCAAGCGGGCATCGACAGTGATTCGGCCCTCCTCCTGGATATCGGCCTCAATCCAGGTCGTCACTCCGATTTCGAGGTTGGTTGCCGCGATGCGCAAGCGCCCACCATCAGTGGCGAGCAGAACATTGCTCAGAACCGGAAGCGAGGTCCGGGTTGCCACCGCCCTGCCGACTCGTCCCAACGCCCGCTGCAGATTTTCCTGAAGGCACGACACCCTCACCGGGCAACCTCACTTCACGCAATGCGATTTCATCGGTGAGAAGTCTAGCATGCGGACACTGCAGGCGGCCCTGCCCATCGGCGTTGCGAGCACACGTCCGCAGGACTCCTCCCCATCTTGCCTGGGTACTATCCCAAAACGTCGACGGCCCGGCCCGGCCGTGGTTGCCGTCGCTCGGTTTGCTGCCTATAGTCAGGGATTGGTTGCAATCCTGCTGGAGTTCTGTCGCAACCGTCAATCACGAGAGGAAGTCATATGCCCAGGAATCCTGTCCGGCTCGATGAGTCATCGGAAACGGAGTTCGTGTCAAGCGAATCGACACTGACGCGGCGGCGGGTGGTGATTGGGATTACCGGAGCGGCCGGCGCCCTGGTCGCGACGCCGGCCCTCGCCGCATCGATGCTCAGGCACGATGACCACGACGATGACGATGACGACGACAATGATGACGACCACGACGACAATGAGCATGACGATCACGACGACCTGGACGACGACAATGATGATATCCGGGAGGCGGTGGTCGAAGGTTCAACCGAGGTCCACATCATCGACGATGATGCCGATGGCTTCTACCCGGCTGTGCTCCGGATCGCGACCGGCGAAACGGTGACCTTTCTCAATGACGACGACGACGCGCACACGGCCACCGGCGCCAACTTCGACACCGGCATCCTCCAGCCGGGCGACTCTGCAGAGGTGACCTTCGCTACCGAGGGCATCTTCGCCTATTCGTGCCAGATCCATCCCGTCATGTTTGGCACGATCGAGGTTGGGACAGGGCAAGCGACGCCGGACGCCAGCCCGGCTGCGACGCCAGAGGTCGCCAGCAACGGCGAGGAGGTGACGGTGACGATTGCCAACATCGCATTCGATCCGGTGGAAGTCGATGTCGCCGTTGGCACCACCGTACGCTGGATCAATCAGGACCAGGTTCCACACACTGCCACGGCGCTCGACGGTACGTTCGATACCGGCACATTGCAGCAGGGTGATGAAGGCCGCGTCACGTTCGATACGCCTGGCGCCTACGAATACCGCTGCAGTTTCCATCCGTCGATGACGGCGGTCATCAACGTCAACTGACCAGCAAGGAACGATCGACAATCGAAAACGGCGTCCC
>CAZSUN010000100.1:5116-14183 GCA_964610045.1 uncultured Sphaerobacteraceae bacterium | reverse complement strand
GTGCCGCTGGTGTCGATCCAGCGCCCCTGCGTCCGCGACCTGGCGACACCGTCAAGGATCTCCTGGGTCTTGGCGCCATCGGCGAACGATGGTGCATTCGGTGGCCAGTCTCCAGTCCGGATCTCCGTCAGCCAGTCTTGCTGGAGCAGGATGGTTGGACGCACCAGGGGATGCGAGAACTCCGGCAGGCGAGTCAGCAACCGTTCGGGAATCGGAAGTTCGCGCAATCCCGTGTCGCGGCGGCGAGCGCCCAGCAAGTCGGAATCGCCCTGCATGATCAGGATGCCCTCGGACCCGGAGATCGTGATTTCTTCCCCGGCATTGATCGGTGCCGTGGCGCTGAAGTGGATCGAGCCAATGGCGCCGCTTGCGAACCGGAGGAGGATCGCGAAATTGTCATCGGCATCGACACTGACCATGCCCGAGGAATCCGGCAGTCGCCGGCGTTTCACCATCGTGGCAGTCGTTCCCGCAACCTCGTGAATGTCGCCAAGCCACCATCGCAGGGTGTCGATGGCGTGGGAACCGGAAGCGCCGAGCATGCCCCCCGCCTTGTCGGCCTCCATCAGCCAGCTGTACGGCCGGTCGCTGGGGTCGGCCAGGGTGTTCCTGAACACGTTCATCGCGACCGAGTGGGGTTCGCCGATGTACCCTTCCTCGATCAGTTCCTTGACCCGTTGCCGGATCGGCAGGTACCGGAATTCGTGATTCACCATGGCCACCACGCTGGCGGTGCCGGCGAGCTTGACCATATCACGCGCCTCTGCCAGGCTCCGCGCCATCGGCTTCTCGCACAGCACATGCTTGCCGGCTTCGAGCGCGGCAATCACCATTTGGTGGTGGAGGTACGGAGGCGTCGCGATCACCACGGCGTCGATGCGAGGATCGTTCACGATATCGCGCCAGTCGTTCGAAGCCGTTGGAATGTCGAAGCGTTCGGCTGTGGCACGTGCCCGGTCGAGACGGCGGGAGACGACTGCGGCGATTTCGACGCCGTCGAGGGTGCGCAGAGCCGGAATATGGACCGATGCGCCAAATCCGGTCCCGACCACTGCGATTCGGGTGGGTCCTCCCCGTTTACCCGGATGGCGACGTTGGCCGTGTTGACTTCCTCGTGGGGAGTTTGCAATGACCATGAGAACGGCAGTACCCCCACAGCTGACAATGGAAGCAACGTGGCTGGCGAGAAAGACCGGCCACATGCGAATCGACCGGCGCGGCAGCAGTCACCGATCGTACCATGATGCGACAGTGAAAACGTGAGGAACCGGAATTCCAAGAAAGGCAATTACCATGCGGATGTACACCGCCCGTGGTGACCAGGGCATGACCGATCTCCTGGGCGAACGCGTTGAGAAGGATGATCCTCGAATCGACCTGATCGGCGCCCTCGACGAGTCGACCTCCTCCATTGGCCTCGGCCGTGCGCTGGCCCAGGCGCCCGCGACGAACGACCGGTTGGTGACCGTCCAGCGCGATCTCTATCACATCATGGCGGAACTGGCCTTCACCGACGCAACCCGTCCAGACGATCTCCGGCTTCCGTCAACGCGAACCGCGTGGCTCGAACAGGAGTTGGAATTCCTGTCTGGAGAGATCACGCTGCCGCGCGAGTTCGTGCTCCCTGGGGAAACGACCGCCAGTGCCGCGCTCGATGTCGCGAGGACGGTCGTACGTCGCGCCGAACGCCAGGCGGTGCCCCTGGTGCGCGATGGAGTCGTCGGTAACGGTGAGATCGTCCGCTACCTCAACAGGCTTTCATCACTGCTCTTCATCCTCGCCCGTGTCGAAGATCTCCGGGAGACCGGCAACGTCGCTCTCGCCCGCACCAATCCGGATGGGTAAGCGCGGCCTGCGAGGTCATTGCCGTATGCTGTCGAGCATCCAACCCGAGACAATTCAGCATGGGAGATGCAACGAAGCCTGTCCCGGCATGGTGTCGTTAGCGAGAAGGATCGAGACGCGAGCGGCCCGGAATCCGGATGGGGCGCTCGTGTCTCGATCCTCGGCTGTCCGCTACACTCCGGGTGGCGGCGCGCTGGCGGTTCGCCATCTGGATTAACCGCACACGGGACAGCCTGATGACCGAAAACGGACCGGACGCTTCCACCATCTCCGAAACCTTGCGCACGCACATTCGCGATGTACCAGATTTCCCGATTCCTGGCATCCTGTTCCGCGATATCACGACATTGCTGGCAGACGGCGAGGCATTCCGCCATACGGTCGATGCCATGGCTGCACCATTCGACCTGGTCGAAAAGGTGGTCATCATCGAGAGTCGCGGCTTCATTCTGGGGACGCCGATCGCCTATGCGATGGGCGCCGGCGTGGTGCCGGTGCGCAAGCCGGGCAAGCTCCCGAGCGAGACACTTTCCGAGGAGTACGCGCTGGAATACGGCACCAACATGCTGCAGATCCACACCGACGCGATCACACCGGGAGAGCGAATCCTGATCGTGGACGACCTTTTGGCCACGGGTGGCACCCTCGAAGCCACCATCCGCCTCGTCGAACGCCTTGGCGGCGATATCGTCGGCATCAGCGTGCTCGCGGAACTCACCGCGCTCAACGGTCGCGCCCACACGCGCGGCTATCCGGTGTACAGCCTGGTCGCGTATTAGCTCTATCTGGACGCTTCACCAGCCACCTTGCGAAGTTGGTGTTTCTGGCACGCGCAGCTCGTTCGGCCTGGGCTGACAGTTCATGGCAGGCCGTTCAACGCAGCCTGGGCCTCCTCCCGCACGGATGAATCGGAGTCCAGACTCCAGGCGTGTTCCAATGCGCGCCTGGCAATTCGACCGCCAATCCGTCCCAACGCCCAGGCCGCATGCCCCCGCACGATCGGTTCGTCGTGGCTGGTCACGGTCTGCGCAAGCACCGGCACATCCACCTCGGTTCCAGTGTTGCCCAGGGCGACCGCCGCATTCCGCGCCAGGCCTCGCCGCTTGGCGCGCGGAACCGGCGTCCCGTAATAGGTGTCCCCAAACTCTGCTTCCGACATCTGCAACAGCCAGTGGAGACCGGGCCAGGCATTGTCGACGGACCGCGGGCGGAGTTCGGCATCGTCCGTGACCCTGGCCGCGGATGTATAGGGGCACACTTCCTGGCACACATCGCAGCCGTAGACCCAGTCGCCCAGTCGCGGACGCAGCTCCCGCGGAATCGATCCACGCAACTCGATCGTGAGGTAGGAGATGCAGCGCGGGGCGTCGATCACATATGGTTCGACGATTGCGCCGGTTGGGCACCGATCGATACAGATCATGCATCGCCCGCAGTTCCGTTCCAGTGGTTGGTCGGGTTCAAGTTCGATGTCGAGCAGCAGTTCACCAAGCAGGACCCATGAACCATGCCCTGGCACGATCAGGTTCGCGTGCTTGCCGTACCATCCCAATCCGGCACGTGCTGCCACCGCTCGGTCGACGATCCGGGCGGTGTCGACCAGGAACCTGGCGTCCACCGCCTGTCCCAGCATGGACTCGAGATCGGTGTGGAGTGCCTTCATTCGCCGTTTCAGTACGCGGTGGTAGTCGCGTCCCCAGGCATACCGCGAGATCCGGCCGCGAACGACCCCGTCGTCAGGTTTTTCCGTTGGTCCCGGCCAATAGGCAATGCCAACGGAAATGATGGACTTCGCCGATGGCTGGAGGTTGCGGACGTCGGCGGCAACGCGAGCCCGTTCCTTCGTGAACCAGTCGAGACCCTGCACATGACCCGTGTCGATGTGCCGTTCGAGATAGGCCGCCGTCTCCGGAAACGGATCGACAGTGGTGACGGCAGACACGGCAAGACCATGCCGGGATGCCAGCAGCTTTACCCGCGCCGTCAACGCGGTACGTTCGGGATTGGATGGCAGGATGAACGGGATGGCGTCTGGTGGACGGAGAATGTTCATCCTCCGAGTATAGGGCGATCACCAACTGGATTGCGGGACGACCGTATCCCTAGCCAGCACCTCGGGGAGGCTCACCGGATCGGACGGATTGGGTGCGAGTCGCGAACTGCCGTGCTGCATCCCGCCCGATCTCTTCCCAACCGAGCCGGTTCACCATACCCATCGCCACCGCCCCCACGAAGCCTGCCCAGGGAGAATCCGACGGGGTGTATGGCGCATGCAGGGCCGCGACCTCCAGCAGGACCTGGTCTGGCCGGATGCAGGTGAACTCGCCGTGTCGTCCCCAACTGATCGCTGCGCGAGTGTTGGTCGCGGTAATGGCTGGTGCCATTGCCGTCAGTGGGTGTGCCGCTTCAGGGTGCCCGCCCACGATCTGGGCGTAGTCCGAGTCGCTCCCAATGATGACGTCGAAACGTGTCAGGTCTTCAAGGCGCTCACCGTCGATTCCGCCTTCGTCGAAGTGGATCAGTGCAAGTTGGCGCACTCCCGGATAGGTGTGGACCGGGAGATCGGCAAGGAAGCGTCGCAGTGCGACATCCCGGCAGGCAACGATGACCAGGTCATGACTGAACAATTCATCGATGTTCAGGGTGTCGCCCATCCGCAACGATGCCCCGATGCCCTCGTGGTTGGCCGGTTCTCGAATGGTGAGCCAGGTGGTCACCCCAGCTTCGCCAAACTGCTGATCGAGCAACTCCCAGGCATCTGCCGAGTGCGCGACAGTGCGGATGCCGACATCCACCGGCCAACCGTTCGCAAGTTCCAGGGCGATTGCGCCAGCGTTGGTGAGCGAACCGTGGATGAGCCGGGTGTCGCCGGCGATGGCGATGCGCGCTCGCCGCATCAGCGATCGCTCGCTGGTGAGAGATGTGACACACGCCAGGTTTGAGAAACGTGGGGCGAGGGCAAAGGCTGCTGTCTTTCCGGACTATGATTAACCAGATGTCAATTCCCGGATGGTCGCAGGCAGGCCGTCGAAGTGCAAGACCGGATCTGGTTGAACGCAGGGAATCATCGAGGACGAGGGTGGAAGGGAGACGTACGTGACGGACGGATTGGCGAGTGGAAGCCACCAGGAAGACAGGTCACAGCTTGGAGGCTGGATTCGCGCCGTTCGCATGAAGCAGGGTCTGAGCCAGCGCGAACTCGCCGATCGCTCGGGCTTGAGTCGCTCGTACGTCTGCGATATCGAGCGCGGACGCGGGACGCATCCAAGCGTCGAGTCGCTCGACAAGCTGGCCACCGCACTAGGGTTCTCCCGCGTCGATCTGCTTCGGGCGTCGGGCGTCATCGAGACAGCTGGTCCCAGGGAGAACGACGAGGAGCGGCGGTTGCTGACGATCTATCGCGATTTGTCCGACACCGGTCGGATGTCCGTGTTGCGCTTCGCGCGATTCGTTCATGCCGACGAGCACCAGTGGATTCAGGGCGCGTTGATCGATGGGGCCCTGAATCCGGAGAACGTGGCCAGCCGGCTGCAGGGGATGGTGCCATTGTTCGACATCGGAGATGACTGAACCAGCACCAGGCCGGGAGTGCTCAGGTCGGCCGAACTCCGGATGTCGCAATCCCATTCCTCGGGATCGTGCGACCTTGGCATACTGCAAACACTTCGTGCAGCAGGGACGACAAACCGGCAGGTGGTCATGACCACCTGCCGGTTTTCCGATCGGATTCCGCGTCAGGCGCTGGCGGCCGCGTTCTCGGCGGCAACCTCGTCGGCGCCGGCCGCTTCGGCCGCAGCCTCGGCGGAGGCAGCTGCCGCAGCGGCTGTCTGCTCCTGCTTGGCTGTGATCCGGCGCTGGCGCTTGGAGAGCTGGCCCGACCGGGCGGCAGCGGCCTCCATGCGGCGGGTGAACCGCTCGACTTGACCGGCCGTGTCCACGATGCGCTGCTCGCCCGTGTAGAACGGGTGACAGACATTGCAGAGATCGGTTCGAAGCTCGGGGCGGGTCGAACGCGTCTGGAACGTGTTGCCACACGAGCAGATCACGGTCGCCTCGACATAACGGGGATGGATATTCGGCTTCATTGCTGGTTGGACTCCGACATGGGGCGGTGTTAGTCCGCCGCCGTTGCGACCGTTTCATCCGGCACGATCAAGCCAGGACCGCCACCGATGGGATATACCTCGGGCGGGTAGACGCTGATTCGCCGCTTGTCACGCGTGACCGGCTCGAACCGGACGACGCCGTCGATCGTGGCGTAGATGGTATGGTCCTTGCCGATCCCGACATTCTGGCCGACCCAGAACTCGGTGCCGCGCTGTCGCACCACGATCGTGCCGGCTGTGACGTACTGGCCGTCGCCACGCTTGACGCCGAGTCGTTGGGCGGCACTGTCGCGGCCGTTGCGTGTGCTGCCGCCGCCTTTTTTATGTGCCATGGGGATGGCCTCCTCACGTGCAACGCGGGACACGCCCGCGCGATCGTCTCGATCAGGCTGTAATGCCGGTGATGGTCAGCCGGGTCAATTCCTGGCGGTGCCCGGTGCGCCGGCGATAGCGCTTCCGCTTCTTGAACTTGAAGACCACGATCTTGTCTCCCCGCTCGTGAGCGTCAATCCGGGCGGTCACCGCCGCACCATCAACGAGTGGATCGCCGATCAGCGTTTCTCCACCGCCACCGATCAGGAGCACCTGGTCGAAGGTGATGTCGTTCCCGGCTTCGTCGGCCAGCCGCTCGACCGCGATGCGGTCACCGACCTTCACCCGGTACTGTTTGCCACCCGTCTTGACGATGGCGTAGGTGGAGGCGTTGCCACCGTTGGAAACCGTCGATTCGTCAGTCATTGCCACTCTTCCTGCCTGGTTGATCCGCGTCTGTGGTGGGCGTTCCAAGCACCGGCACGAGCACACAAGAGAGGTCGCGCCATCGCTGCGATTCACATGATCTCGGCAGTTCGCCAACGCACACAAAATGGGGTGCGCTTGGCACCCGGACGCATCAGTATAGCACACCAGCTACCACGAAGCGGACTGATTTCGTGGTGCAAATCGTGCCTGTTGGCCGGATTCAACGGTTGCCGAAAATCGCTGACCCAACCCGGATGTGCGTCGCGCCTTCGCGGATCGCAGCTTCGAAATCACCACTCATGCCCATCGAGAGGACACCCAATTCGACACCGGTATGCTGCCGCTGGAGTTCGTCGCGCAACTCCCGCAACGCGCGGAATGTGGGACGGGCATCGTCTGGTGAAGGCACGATCGGAGCGATCGTCATCAGGCCGTCAACCCGGAGATGCGTCGCGGCTCGTATCTGCGCGATGAGGCCGCTGGCATCGTCAGGATCGCAGCCGGATTTCTGTGGCTCCCGCGCAACATTCACCTGGAGCAGGACGCGAACGATGGTGTCCTGCTTCGTCGCTTCGCGCTCGAGCGCCGCAATGAGCGAGGGCCGGTCGACGGATTCGATCAGGTCGAACAATCCCACCGCGGCTCTGACCTTGTTGGTCTGGAGCTGGCCGATCAGGTGGAGACGCAGGTCACCCGGCAATGGCTCCGCGAACTTCTCCACAGCCTCCTGAACACGGTTCTCACCAAAATGCGAGAGGCCAGCCGCGTGGGCCGCGTCGACCGCCGATCGTGGAAACGTCTTCGACACGGCCACGATCGTGATGTCCGCCGGTGACCGGCCGGCAGCCGAGGCAGCGGCGGCGACGCGCTCGTACACTCGATCGATCCTGTGAGCCAGGATGTCCCGGTCAATCTCCAGCGTGTTCATCATCCGCGGTCGTCGGCGATGGCGATGAGCGCTGCTTCGCGTCCTGCATTGGGACCATGACCGCGGTGGGAAAACCACGAATCGAGATTCGATCTCGTGCAGACCTCCGAGACCTCGATGTGCTCGGGGAGAAGGCCGGCTCGCATCAGCAACAGGGCGTTCGCGCGCGGCACGTCGAAGTGGTGTTTCGGTCCCGGTTTGCGTACCGCTGACCAGGCGGTTTCGCCCATTCCTTCTGCCTGTGCCAACCATGCCTCGATGACTTCCGCCCCGACCTCGTTGGCCTCCGGTCCGATTGCCGGTCCAAGGTAAGCGAGTATTTTCGCCGGATCGCTGCCGAACGCGTCCCGCATGGCAGCCACTGTCGCGCCACCGACATCGGCCACGGTACCTCGCCACCCGGCATGGACCGCGGCGACGGCAGGGCGATCGGGGTCGACCAGCAGGATCGGCTGGCAATCGGCGTGCAGGGTCATCAACACCACGTCGGGCGTGTCGGTCATGAGGGCGTCTCCATACCCCGCCACCGTGCCTCGATCGCACGCCCCCTTGCCGGCGTCATCTGTACCGACCCGAATCACGGAGTTGCCGTGGACTTGCCCCATGGTGACGATCTTTTCCGGGTCGACGCCAATACCAGCGCACCAGAGCACGCGCATCTGCCAGGCGTCCTCCTGGTCGCGAGGTGAACCCAGACCCACGTTGCCGTCTGCCTTGCCCATTCCGGGTACGCGGTACGTCAGGCCGTGCCGGATGGTGGGGACGGTCGACAGGAGCTCGGACCGGAGTGGAGGAGGGATCATCGCGGTAGGGCTGCTGGTTGCCGTAGCGGCTTCGATGTCGGTCATGGCGTCTCGTCGTTCCTTTCGCGGGCGACATCGAGGATGATCTGGTCGACGACGCGCTCAACCGGTGCGTGGTCGTCGGTGAACACCCTGGTCACCTCTGTCACCTCGCGAATATTGCCGCTTTGGATACTCGCTTCGCCAACGGTTTGGATCAGTGTGCCGTTGTCCTGCATGGCAAGTGATTCCGCGAAGGTGTCAATGGATGTCGGCGTTCGGGTGGCGATCACGATGCTGTTTTCATAGCGCTCGGTGTCGATCACATACACATTCGGGAAGACGCTCCTCATCGTCGAGGAGATGACATCGACCAGACGGTAGTCAGTCTCGGTGCGTCCGACGTTGATGACGGCAACCCCAGTCGGCGAGAGGTGATCGTAGACCTCCTGGAAGAATTCCTGGGTCGTCAGCTGGAACGGGATATACGGCTGCTTGTAGGCGTCCACTCCGATCAGGTCATACGTCTCATCAGAGGTTCGCAATACATAACGTCCGTCATCGATGATGACATTGAGGTTGGGCTCGGTCATGTTGAACCATTCGCGGCCAACTTCTGCGATGGCCGGATCGATCTCCACGCCATCGATGGGGATGGGGCCGTA
>CAZSUN010000100.1:1979-5016 GCA_964610045.1 uncultured Sphaerobacteraceae bacterium | reverse complement strand
GTCTCGAAGACCAGGGTGCCACCTTGGGCCGGCCGGATCGCGCCGCCCGCGTAAACCACCGACACAATTGCTACCGCGACTGCCAGTGCGATGGCGATCGCAGCCTGCGGCACCGCCCGGACCCTGAACAAACCGATGACGGAAGGGATGAACAGCATGGCCCCCAGGATCAGGAATGTCCGCCGTGTGCCGACCCACGGAATCAGGACCAGCACCGGCAGGAAGCTCCCGGCGATCGAGCCGACAGTGCCAAGGGCGTAGATGTTGCCGGAAGTGTTTCCGGCGTGGTTCACATCTGGTACCCGCAGCCGGATTGCGTAAGGCGAGACGAACCCCAGGAGCGTGATCGGGACCGACAGGATCAACAACACACCGACCAGGGAACCGTAGAACGCACCAACCGCGACGTCATCAAAGGCGTCGAGTGAAAACTGCAGGATTGGCTGTGCCAGGTACGGAAGCAACGCGCTCCAGACAGCAGCGCTGGCAGTGATCGTGAACAGCACCCACAGGCGAGGATACCGGTCGGCAAGCCGGCCACCGAGCCAGTAGCCGATCGCCAGGAACGTCAGCGTCAGCCCGATCACGTTTGCCCAGATAAACGTGGAGTCGCCGAAAAAAGGTGCGATCAGACGGGAAACTGAGAGTTCGGTGCCGATGCTGGTCATGCCACCGAGAAAGACGATCAAGCCGATGAACACGTTATCGCCGCGACTCATCCGGTCCGGGGTCGAATCGGTTGGGTGCTGGGTCACGAAGCCTGCCCGGGGTGAACGGGCCTGGCCTGGCCCGCGCGAATCGTTCCGGGAAGTATACGGTGCGGCGCATCGTCAAACGTCTGCCCACGCGAATGTACGCAACACCGGGAACAGGTGCGGAAAAACCCTGCAGTCGGCTGTCCTGTCTGTTCTGGTTATGTGTAGGGTGTCATGAGTTCGTCGAGAGGCGTTCGGAGGCGCACGATGTCCTCGTCGATCGTCGCCACGTCGTCTGCCATTGCGTAGTAGTGCTTGTCCCAGCAACGCTGTTGCTGGGCATCGAACTTGAAGTAGTCATTCCGGAGGAGCACGCCACTCAACTCCGTAGCGCCGTGCCTCGTGGACTCCAGAGTGGCCTCATCGACGGCATTCGCGGCGTGAAGCCGAACGTAAATGACGTCGCCGATGGTTTTTCCCGTTGCGTCTTCGACATGCATGCCTGGGCGAATCCGGGCAATGAGTCTCTCTCCGGTGCGTTGGTGTCCCGGTGATGGCGTCAGCGAAACTGGCATTGGTTCCTCCCGGACGTTGTGCAGGCCTGATCCTGCCCGTGCGAGCCAGGGACGATGCTGGCGAGGCCGAGTGCTCGCGAATACTCTGCCTGCCACCCGAACCGGAAAGAGATCGTGAAGCCCGGCTCAGACCGGCACACCCTGGGAAGACTCCCGGCCGGTCCGGATCAGGAGTGCTATCCCCAGTCCAACGACACCAAATCCCGCCATGGCCGCCAACGCGGCCGCATACTCGGCGTTGCCCGAAAACGCGGTCGAGACCAGGACCGAGCCAACCAGGGCCGTGCCAAGGGAAGAACCGAGATTCGAGACACTGCGAGACAGCCCGGAGATTTCGCCCTGGTCCTGCTCGGGAAAGGCCGATTGGACGACATTGACCGACGAGGTCAGCATGACGCCGATACCCAGGCCCATCAGGAACAACCCGGGCAGGAATGTCCAGACCCGGGATTCAGCATCGGCGAACAGCAGGAGGACGATGCTGCCTGCCACCGTCACCGCGAAGCCGATTCGAATCAGGACGATCTGCGGCAATCGTCGTGCAAGTCGTGAGGCGGTGCTCGACGAGAGGAGGATTCCCACCGTGGAGGCCGTCAGGATCAGGCCGGTCTCGATGGCGCTGTATCCGCGGATCGTTTGCAGAAAGACCGAGACCACGAAGAAGCTTCCTTGCAGGATCAACCACTGCAGGTTTTGGGTGACCAGACCCAGGTTCGATGTCCGGTTGAAAAAGAGCCTGGTCGGGAGCAGCGGTTCCTTGCCTGACTTCTCTTCCGACCGGATGTGCAGGTAGAACCACGCCAGGAAGATGCCACCCAGGCCGATCAGCGGCCACACGGGCGATATCCCGCCTTCCTCAATGAGGACGACACCGCCAATGACGACGTCCTGGGTGGCGGACAGCCAGCCATACGTGCCGGATTGCAGGATGCCCAGGACGAGGAAGACGAGACCGGCTGCCGAAAGGGCGGTACCAACGAAGTCGAACGGGGACTTGATCCCTGCTGCACCCTTGAATCTCCTGGCCATGACCAGGATTGCGAGGACCACAAGGACTTGCAGGATGAACGATGCGCGCCAGCTGATCGCACTGGTGATGACCCCTCCGATCAAGGGTCCGGCCGCAGCGCCCAGGCCCGCCGCCGCGCTGACGATGCCAAAGGCTTTGGCACGGGATTCAAGATCGCCAAAGGCAACCGTAAGGATGATGTAGATAGGCGGGATCATGAGGGCGGAGCCGACACCTTCCAGGATCGAGTACCCGAGGATGAGCAAGGGAAGACCCTGGGCGAACGACGCCAGCAAGGCCCCACCCGCATAGACCACCAGTCCAAGCATGAAGCATCGCCTTCGGCCGATGATGTCTGTCAGCTTGCTTCCGGGAATCATGAGCGCCGCCATGGTGAGGGTGAAGAGCGTGATCGCGGTCTGCACGCCGTGGGTTGTGGTGCCCAAATCACTGGCGATGCTGGAGATCGCCACATTCATGTTGGAGCCGGCAAAACTTGCAATGAACTGGGTCAGGGCAAGGGGCAGAACGAAGGACGAGACGGCCGCCGCCAGGACACCTCGGCCACGAATCGTGGCGTCGCTCTCGTCATCCGAGGAATCGTGAGGCTGAGCAGAAATCGCTGCCTTGTCGAGCGATGCCAATGTCGGACCTTTCAGATCGCCCGGGGAATCCAGACTGGGAAGCTGGTGCCAATCTCGGGTTGTGGCGCTGGGGCCATTTCCCAACGATTCGTTGATGACGACATACACTCGATG
>CAZSUN010000100.1:0-1879 GCA_964610045.1 uncultured Sphaerobacteraceae bacterium | reverse complement strand
GCCGGTATCAGGAATCCGAGCATTCACGCTGCCCTGCTCGATCTGCTCGGCAAGCCGATCGCCGAGTGCGACGCCCTCTGCATTTCCACGTCATCGTACGGGCACCCCATGGCCGGGCCGACTGCCGCGTGGCGATTCATCAGCGGCAACGAGCCGGAAACGCCGATGTGCGAGCTTGGCTGGAAATCGCTTGGCGTCCTGGAACTGTCTGCCCTGCCGAGCATGGGCCGGGATCTGTGGGAACCGGCCGTGCGGGGAACCGATGTCTTTCTGGTGAACGGCGGCGATCCAATGTTCCTGTACTACTGGATGGTGCAGTCTGGACTCGCGGACCTGCTTCCCTCGCTCCACGCAGTCTGGGTTAGCCTCAGTGCTGGCAGCATGATTATGACACCCAGAATTGGCAAGGAATTCGTGGGCTGGACACCTCCGGGTGGCGGAACCGACGAAACGCTCGGCCTGGTCGATTTCTCGATCTTCCCGCATCTGGACAACCCGGGGCTGCCAGACAACATCCTGCCAACGGCAGAGCGCTGGGCCGCAAAATTGCCAAACCCCGCGTACGCGGTAGACGACGAAACCGCGTTCAAGGTTGTCGACGGTGATGTCGAGATTATCTCCGAAGGTCACTGGACCTACTTCGAACGTTGACGCAGTTCTGCCGGAGGCTTCCCTTCCCATGGCGAAGCCGACCGCGGAGTCTTGTTCGATACCGTTATGTTGTGTAAGCGCTTGGCACCAACGGCAGTGCCGTCGGTTATTCAGCCGGGTCGAATCATTGCCTGTGACTCGTGGCCGCCAATGCGCCCTCTACGCCCTGCCGCCGGATGGATTCACGGGCATGCTGGTAGGCCGTCACGAAAGCCGGATCATCACCGAGAACGCCAAATACCTCCCGCAGCCCGACGAATGCCAGCGGTTCGTCTGCTTCACGCCGGACGGCAGCCTGGATTAGTTCCCGGCGTTGATCGGCGATCTCGATCGGGTTGCCTACCTCGGTAGTTCCTTCCAGATAGGCTGCCCAGGCCGCGATCACGAGCGCCGAGCGCGATATGTCACCACCGGCGGCCAACCGATCTCGCACTACCGGGAGCAGGAACTTCGGGATCCGTTCCGAGGCATCGAAGGCGAGACGCAGCAGCGTGTCGCGCACGGCCGGGCTCGCGAACCGGACGATCAACTCCCTGCGGTAGGCATCGAGGTCGATGCCAGGCACCGGCAACAGGGTCGGTGACGCCTCTTCCACCATGTAGTCCATCAGGAAATCGGTGTAGAGCGATTGCTGGCAGACCTCGTGGACGTAGGTGTAGCCAGCCAGGATGCCGGGATAGGCCATCGCCTGGTGGCTGGCGTTCAGCAACCGCAATTTCATCAATTCGTACGGTTCGACATCATCGACGAGTTGCACGCCTGCCTGCTCGTATGGCGGCCGGCCGAGCGGGAAGCGATCCTCCAGGACCCACTGGACGAACGATTCGGAGAGGACGGGCCAACCGTCCTCGATCCCGTACCGGCTCGCCACCTCGGCCCGGTCGGCGTCGGTCGTGACCGGGGTGATCCGGTCCACCATTGCATTGGGGAACGAGACGTTGGCGGCGATCCACTCCCCGAGTTCGGGATCCTTGAGCCTCGCGAACGACGTGAACGCCACCTGCGCGATGTGCCCGTTCCCCTGCATGTTGTCGCAGGACATGATCGTGAATGGAGGAATTCCCAGCGTTCGCCGCCGGGCAAGTCCAGCCGTCACCAGGCCGAACACGGTGGCTGGTGTCGCTCCAGGTTCCAGGTCGGCTGCGATGGCCGGCATCGATGCATCGAACACCCCGGTTGCGTCGTTCACGGCGTAGCCGCCCTCCGTCACCGTCAGTGAAACGATGCG
>CAZSUN010000099.1:9300-14487 GCA_964610045.1 uncultured Sphaerobacteraceae bacterium | reverse complement strand
GGGCCGATCGGCCCCTACGGCAAGGCGCGACGGGCATGCGGAGCGCCGCACAGGCGCTACCTCCCCCTGTGAGTTCCCGACCCGGAAAGTGGAACCGTCGCTCGGCATGACGACATGTTCTGGCGAACTCCATCCGCGCCGACCCCGTCGAAGGAAACCCTGCCGACTGCGATCGGGAGCTGCCCTACTTCACCGCCAGCATGACGAAGAGGAAGATGCCGAAGGCAATCCGGTAGATCACGAACACCATCGTGCTGCGGGTTTCGAGATACCGCAGGAGGCCCCAGATCGTGAAGAACCCGACGATCGCCGCCGAAATGCCACCCGCCAGGAACAGCGCGACCTCATGGCCGGTCATGCCCTCGCTGATGACCTCATAGAGCGATTTCAGCCCGGCGCCGAGGATGAGCGGCATTCCGGCCAGGAACGAGAAGCGAGCGGCATCGGCACGCTTCAGGCCGAGGAAGAGCCCGGCCGATATCGTTGCGCCAGAGCGGGACGTGCCCGGAATCAGCGCCACCGCCTGGGCGGAACCGATCACAGCGGCGTCGGTCCATCTCATGTCGCCCACAGCACGACGCCTGGTGCCGACCTTCTCCGCAAGCCACATCACCAATGCAACCACGATCATCATCGTGGCGATCACGGTAATCGCTCGCGATGATGAGGTGGCGGTGTGGAAGAACTCGTCGATGTCGCTCTCAAACAGGAATCCCAGGACAAGCCCGGGGATCGTCGCGATCGCGATCAGGAGACCGAGCCGGGCATCGGGGTCCCGCTCTGTCGGTTGCGCCACCCGGCTCGTCAGGATACCGACCGGATTGGACAGGGCGCGAGGGATGGCCGCGATCATGCGGGCGATGTCGGTGCGGAAAAAGACCACGACCGCCACCAGCGTCCCGAGGTGCAAGGCGGCATCGAACGAGAGACCGGGTGTCTCCCAACCGAACAGCCACGGGAAGATGATCAGATGCCCGGACGACGAGATCGGCAGGAATTCGGTCAATCCCTGCACGATTCCCAGCACGATAGCCTGCCAAATCTCCACGGACCCTCGATTCTGTCTGGATCAGGCCGGCTTGGAGTCGAGCGCGCCATCGGCCTGCTCGATCTCGCGGATTTGCCGGATCGAAAGTTGCTGCCGGAACCACTCGACGATGCCCCAGATCGTGACCGGGAAGTACAGCGCCGCGTGCAGGATGATCGCGTAGGCCAGCGCGTCGGTTTGGGGCACCCCAAGCGCGCCACTCAGCACCAGCCGCACGCCGAACTCGAATTGCCCGATGTAGCCGGGTGAGGACGGGATCAGGGTCGCCATGTTGGCGACGCCGGTCGTCATCAGCGCCGCGCCCGGTGTCATCGCCTCCTGGACCGGACCCGCGAATCCCTGGGCAACGAGGTAGTACATGGACGCTTCGCACAGCCAGGCGGCCAGCGATAGCGAGGCCACCCGCGCCAGGTCACCACGGTTCCTCAGCACCCCAAGCCCGCTCAGGAACGACTCCGCCAACCGCTCCACCGAATCGGCAACCCGGGTGGGGAGCGGCCCGATCACCAGTTGCAGCAGCCTGTCCGCAAGATTGCCGGACAGGGTCATCAGGGTCAATCCGATCAGGATAACCGTGAACACGCCGAAGGCGATCAGGGCGAGGTGTTGCAGGTCGCTGGTGAAGGTCACGAACAGGGTTGCGACGAGCATGAACCCGAGCATGGTGAAGCCGTCGAACAGTCGCTCGACCGCAATCGTGGCCAGCACAGCCGTTTTACGTACCCCATATTTTTGGCCGACGACGTACGACCGCACCAGCTCGCCCGTGCGCAGCGGCAGGACATTGTTCGCCATGTACCCGATGACAACGGTGGGGAACAGGTCGCGGCCGGTGATCCCTTCCTGGACCGGACGCAGGAGGACCGACCAGCGGACCGCGCGCAACCAGACGCCGATGAAGTAGGCCACCAACCCCGGGATCAACCACCAAAGGTTGGCATCGCGCATCGCATCGCGAATTTTGCCGAAATCCTGGCCCCGGAAGGCGAAATACAGGAAAACCCCGCTGATGGCGATCCCCGCCAGGGCACGCCACGATCTCACACGCGCAACTGCTTCGTCATGTCACCTGCCGGAATGGTCGTACGACGCGTTGAAGGGCACGTCGGCAAACGCGGAAACGCCGGGGCGAGTGTACCCCGGCGTCTCTGGATCGTGCCTTGCCGGTGCGACATTCCTGCCGCGTCCGGGAGACATCACCGGTGGCGGAAGGTGATCCGGCCGCGGGTCAGGTCGTAGGGCGAAAGCTCCACAACCACCCGGTCGCCGGGCAGCACGCGAATATAGTTCTTGCGCATGCGACCACCGAGGTGACCGAGCACCTCGTGCCCGTTCTCGAGTTCGACCTTGAACATCGCGTTCGGCAATGCTTCGATGATGCGCCCCTCAACGGCGATCGCATCCGGATTGGTTCGTCGCGGTCCGCTCTCGGGAGTCGTCGTGGCCGTTGCGGCGGGAGTCGCGGTTCGCGGGGCTGGCCGGCGTGCAGGTGGTTTCTTGGCCAAAAGGCAACCTCACTGTCTTGTTCGTCGTGCGCCCATTGCCTGGGCGCGGTCATGTCGTACCGGTGTGCATCCGGGCGGCTCGCCCGACTGGCAGGAACGGGTCTGGTCGCACACCCGCCGCCACATGCCACCGGAAATCGCTTTCGGGAATCTGCCGGGGGAGGAACTGGACGCACGTGAGACTCACACGTCTCGACCATCCATTTTACCCCATAACCGGCGTTTCGTGTGATTTCCGCGCCTCCCGAACGCGTTCAATCCTGTGGATGCAATCCCAAACCACCAGGTTGCCTGCACGCGGTACACTCCGGGCCGGGAGTCCTGATGCCGCCGGCGACGCTGGCCTGGATCGACATGATGGAGCGCCAGATGCCCGGCTTTGCCATTCAACCACTTGCTCCCAACCAGTGGGATGCCGCCTGGCGACTCAGGTTGCGAGCGCTGCAGAACCACCCGGATGCGTTCGGCCAGCCGTACGCCAACGCGGTCACGATGGATCCGGACCGGGTGCGCGAGACCATCGCGACGTTCTGGACTGGTGGCGACAACCGGGTCTTCCTGGCCGTGGCTCCAGACGGGACCATCGCCGGCATGATCGGCATCGTCCGCGAGCAACGCGCCACCGAGGACCACCGCGCCAGCATCTGGGGGGTCTATGTGGCCCCGGAGGCACGAGGCCAGCATCTCATCGATCGGTTGCTGGCGGCGGCCATCGCCTGGGCGCGATCGCTCGACGGAGTGCTCCAGATCCAGCTGGGCGTGAACCCCGCCAACCTGACCGCGATCCGCGCCTACGAGCAGGCAGGATTCCGGCTCACCGGACGCACCCCGCGCGCTCGCATCCTCGATGGCAACCCGATCGATCACGACTGGATGATCCTGATGCTCGACTGAGCCTCGGCTCAGGAGGCACACGAAAGGAAACGCATGACCCACCGGCCACCTCCTACGCCCGACCAGCTGAAGGATGCGACCTGGGACGACATCCTGCCGCTGTATGCGTCGCTCGTCGATCAACCGCTCACCCCGGATGACATTCCGGCCATCGAGGCATGGCTGGACGACTGGAGCGATCTGTCGAAGGCGCTGTCCGAAGCCTCCGCCATCGCCAATGTCGAATACTCGTGTGATACGGGTGATCCGGCGAAGGAAGCAGCCTACCTCCGGTTCTCGGGCGAGATTCGTCCCCGCGCCGAGGAGCAGGTTGTCCGCCTGGCGCGCAAACTGCTCGATTCCGGCTACACCCGTCCCGACCTGGAAACCACCCTGCGACGATTCCGCACCGATCAGGACATCTTCCGCGAGGAGAATGTTCCGCTCGAACAGGACATTCAGGGGCTCAATGCCCAGTACAGCAAGATCACCGGCGGCATGACCGTGGAGTGGGACGGTCAAACCATCCCGATCCCGCGTCTCGCGCCATTCATGCTCGACCCGGATGCCGCCACGCGAGAGAAGGCGTGGCGACTCCAGTTCGCTCCCTACATCGATCACCGCGACGACCTGGCGACGATTTTCGACCAGCAACTGGCCAAACGGCAGGAACTCGCCCGTAGTGCCGGCTTCGCCAACTACCGCGACTACACATTCGAGAGCAAGTACCGCTACGACTACACGCCAGACGACTGCCTGCGGTTCCACGAGGCGGTTTCGCAGACATTCGTGCCAGCCGTCGCGCGCCGGTACGAACGCCGGCGGCAAGCAATGGGCGTCGACACCCTTCGCCCGTGGGACACCAGCCACGATCCGCTCGGGCGACCCGCCCTGAAGCCGTATGACTCGGTGGACGACCTCAACGGCCGCGCCGAGACCATCTTCCGCCAGGTCGATCCCACCTTCGGCGAGTACTTCGGCATCATGCGTACCGAAGATCTGCTCGATCTGGAGAGCCGGGCCGGCAAGCGTCCGGGCGGATTCTGCACCTCGTTTCCGTACCGCGGACGCCCTTTCATCTTCATGAATGCGGCTGCTGTCGCCAGCGATGTCCGCACGCTGCTCCACGAGGCGGGCCACGCCTTCCACGGTTTCGAGTCATCGCGCTTGCCATTCGTGTACCAGCGGTTCTACGGCAGCGAGATGGCTGAAGTGGCCTCGATGTCAATGGAACTGCTCTCCGCCCCGTATCTCGGGAAGGATTCCGGTGGCTACTTCGACGCCGCCGACTACGCTCGCGCCCGCATCGAGCACCTGGAGGGCATCATCGAGCTGCTGGCCTGGGTCGCCACCGTCGATTCATTCCAGCAATGGCTCTACACCGACGAGTCGGCCGCCGACCGGGACATACGCGACGCGAGGTGGCTGGAAACCTGGGAGCGCTTCAACGCCGGGGTGGACTGGACCGGACTGGAGGCGGAACGCACGGCTCGCTGGTACAAGCAACTGCACATCTTCCTGTATCCCTTCTACTACATCGAGTACGCCATCGCGCAACTCGGAGCGTTGCAGGTCTGGCGCAACAGCCTGCAGGACCAGGCAGCGGCAACAGCGGCGTACCGATCCGCACTCGCCCTTGGCGGATCGCGGCCACTGCCGGACCTATTCGCCACGGCAGGTGCGCGATTGGTGTTCGATGCTGAGGGCATGGCCGAACTCGTCGCCCTGATCGAAGGCGAACTGGCGTCCCTGGAGGCACTA
>CAZSUN010000099.1:0-9200 GCA_964610045.1 uncultured Sphaerobacteraceae bacterium | reverse complement strand
CATGGCCGAACTCGTCGCCCTGATCGAAGGCGAACTGGCGTCCCTGGAGGCACTACCGGCATGAAGCCGAGGAGAACGGTCTTCCTGGCTCGATAAGGATGAGGTGACGCCATCACGGCGCAGGGCGGACCTGCCGCGACGATGACTGGCACCTCTCCAAACCGGAATCTGGTCGCGGCTGTCGTCTGCCCGTGGTCGGTGTGCCTTGTCGGGCGGACAACAACCGCCTCGATTCGGGTACGGAAAGGTGAAGCCAACGACGGCGGCATGTCCGCCCCTACGGATTGGCGCGAAGTGCGATGTGCCGACCCCTTAAGTCCATTGCCGCGCCGCTTCGTCGTTGAACGCCAACAGCGTGGTCGCGAGGAACTCCCTACACGTGACCGATCCCCAAAAGGAAGGGGAACTGCACAGAGGATGGACGGCCATCGCCGCCGGTTTCGGCGTCGCTGGGGACGGCGACCTGCAGCCATCCCGAGGTGTCCTCCGTCTCGACCTTCGCCCACAGAAGGTAACCAAGGGCGCTCGTTTCGCGGGTACTGGCGTCGCCGATGGCGAGATTGTGCACGGAGATCAGTTCTCCCGCCGCGAGCTGGAGGGTGCCCACCACGTCACCGTCCGGGCCGTCGTGCAACGGGAATGTGCCTCCGGCCGAGGCCGTCTGCGGCTGTAGCTGGAAATCGTTGGTCATGGTCTCGACCATGAAGGTGAATCGCGTGTGTGTCGGATTGAGCCATTGCAGGTCCACCGGGAGATCGGGAGCCGATTGCGGCCAGTATCCTGGACCCGGTGGGCACTGGTAGCCACAGCGAACGCCGAAACCGGGACTCGTGCCGTTGACATCGTCGCGGATCAGGAACCGGCGCATCTCGAAGTGCAAGTGACTTGGGGCCTGCCGGTAACTCCGCTCCGCTGCCTGCTGCAACACGACGCCCAGCACCGTCCCTGCCACAACCTGCTGCCCCGCCTGCACCGCCAGCGCCAGGTCGAGGTGCCCGTAGACGGAATAGAGGTCGGTGGCGTGCTGGATGATGACCACCCGGCCCGGATAGTCGAAATCGGCGTAGACCACCTCACCCGGTGCAATTGCCCGGACCTCCGCACCGGCGGTATCCCCGTCCAGGGCGTACCAGTCCTCACCCGTGTGCCACCAGCCGGGCGAAAACCATGAGTTCTCGCACTGGAACCCGTGTCCGATCCGGAAACCATCGCCCGCCAAACGCCCCGGCCAGCCGATTGGCGCGGACTCCCAGGCGGGCGGCTGCCCCGGGTCCGGGGTACCCTGCGTCGCCAGGTACAGGCCGGGTATCGCCGCAAACGAGCGGCGTGAGAGTCGTGCATCCATCGGCGAAACCGGCTCCTGTCAGCGGTTCAATCCATCCCCTGTCTCACCATCGTACATCCTGCCCTCCCCGTATACTGGCATCCGGCCGGCCATTCGCACCCACGCAGGCAGAGACCATGTCGGAGACATTCTCCCAGCGCATCAAGGACGACATCGCCCGTTTCGTCGCCGATCCAACCCGCGATGGCCTGACCGAACTCATTCGCTACTTCGGCGGCGAGTTCGATCAATACGAGCTCAAGGAAGCGTGGCCTCCCCTGCCCCGGATGGCGAAAACCGCGCTCGCCATCGCCAATTCCGGGGGTGGGGTCATCCTCTTCGGCATTCGCGACGCCACGCTCGAACCGGTTGGGCTGACCGACCTGATGTCGAAGCAACAGGTCTTCGACACCTTCCGCGAATACGTGCCGTCCGCCCTGCTCGACGAAATCTCGCTGCTCGATTTCGACTATGCCGACGCCTCGTACAGTCCGCTTCAGGGCAAGCAGATCCAGGTCCTGGCGATTCCCGACCTGCCGAACGCGATCCCGTTCGTCTGCGAGGGCGAGTGGCACCAGGGAGACGACCACGTTCGCCGTGGCGCCATCTACGTCCGCAGCGGCACCAACACTCGCGAGGCGACCTACGACCAGATCCAGCGCTTGCTCAACCACCGGCTCGAACACACGGTACCGAACTCATCGACGGCGCGGGTACGCCGCGAGCTCGACCAGTTGCGGGAGCTGTACGTTGCGCGTGGACGCGTCTCACCCGAGACGTTGGTCCACGGGAACGGCCACGCGCCCGATGGCGTGCCCGATCTGCGTACGTATCTCGACGACCTGATCGTTCGCAAGCGGGCGCTGCTCGAACAGGCGCTCGGATTGCCCGCCGTTGCGGGAGATGTCGATTCGTAGGGCGGACCTGACCTCGCCCGCCGATTATCCAGGGGATCCCACATGACCGCGTTCACCATCGGCCTCGTCGTTCCAACGTCCACGGATTCCCGGCGCGATCTGGAACTCATCCAACACCTCGATGAGATCGGGGTGCCAACCGTCTGGCAGACGGCCGGACCAACCCGGCCCGACGTGATGACGCTCTACGGAGCCGCCGCGGCAACCACCTCGCGAGTGAAGCTCGGGACATCAATCGTGCCGACCTACTCTCGACACCCAGCCGTCCTGGCGACCCAGGCCCTCGTGATCGAATCGATGGCGCCAGGCCGCCTCCGGCTCGGTGTCGGCCCCAGTCACCGGCCGACAATCGAAGGCATGCTCGGCATCCCGATGGGCAAGCCGCTCGCGCATCTCCGCGAATACGTCACCGTGCTGCGCGGGCTCCTGAACGACGGCACGGTCGACTTCGACGGCGACGCATACCAGGTGCACGTCGCCCAACAGGCGGGAACCAACCCACCCGGCACGGAGATCCTGATCTCGGCACTGAGCGAAGGGGCGTTCAGGCTGGCCGGCGAAATCTCCGACGGCGGCATTTCCTGGCTGGCCCCGGTCACCTATCTGGTCGAGCGGGCGCTCCCGGCCATCACCGAAGGAGCAACCCAGGCCGGCCGTGCGACGCCGCCGATCGTCGCCCACGTCCCGGTTGCCATGACGACCGACCGGAGCGCCGCGCTCGCCGCGACCGCCCGCGATTTCGGCGGGTATGGCCGGCTGCCGTTCTACGCAAGCATGTTCGCCTCAGCCGGCGTGCCGGTCGGTCCGGACCACCAGACCTCGCCGGAGGCGATCGATGCCCTGGTGGTGTCGGGGACGCCCGGCCAGATTCGCTCGCGGCTGGAAGCAATCCTTGCCGAAGGAATCGGCGAAATCCTCGTCTCCCAGGTTCCGGTGAACGATGTCGACGCCGAGCGGTTGGAACTGGCCCGCATTCTCGCGGGAAGATGAGGCGCGAGCGGCGAGATAGGTAGAGGAGGACACGCGGCACTTCGCGCCTTGGTCCTCCCTGGGTGCCTGACAGGAGGACACGCGGCGGCAGCGTAAATTCGGGGATCGTGCCCGATTGTGCCGCCTTGGTCCTCCCCTACGCCGAATGAGGTGCGGCGAAGCGATGATCGTCGTTACGCCTCGCGGGCGTTCAGCAACCGGGCGATGGTGTCGGCGTAGATCCGGCCCTGGGTGACGAGGTCGGCGATCGAGATCGATTCGTTCGCGCCGTGCGCGCCCTCGCCTCGCGGTCCCATCCCGACCGTATCGATACCGTGCTGGCGGTAAAACCGGCCATCCGTCATGCCGGCCCACTGCACGAAGAACTCCGGCTCTTTCGCCAGCACGCGCCGGATGCTCTCCTGGAACGCCTGCACCAGCGGGGAATCCTCTTCGGTAATGTTGGCGGCGATGTAGGCGCCATCCGGGTCGATGTCGAGAACGTAGCGGAAGTCCGGGTCTTCGGCGGCAATCGCCGCGAACTTCGCCTCGATCTCACCGACAACCGTTTCTCGATCCTCACCCGGAATCATCCGGCGGTCGATCGAGATCGTGCAATCCCCAGGCACGACGTTGTGAGCCACGCCGCCGGAAATCATGTTGACGCTGATCACTGGATGGCCGATCGACGGATGAAACTGCTCCAGGTGCTCCTCCAGCGCCAGCACGCCCTTGGCGGCCTTCTGGATCGCGTTGATGCCGGTCACCCGCGCCGCCGCGGTATGTGACGCCCGCCCGAGGAAGGTGACATTGATCGCGATCCCGCCTCGCTCGGCATTGCGGACCTTTAACTCGCTGCCTTCGCCGATGAACACATAGTCCGGTCGCGGCAACCGGCCAGCCTCGATTTCCGCCAGGACATGCAGGGTGCCGTAGACACCACCAATCTCCTCGTCGGAGACGATGTGCGCCTGGAGCGCGCCGGACAATTCGGCATCCCGGAAGAGTTCGAGCATCGTCAGCATGACGCCGACAGAACTTTTCATGTCGGATGCGCCACGCCCGTAGAGGCGAGTGCCATCCTCGTTGAGCGTGCCAACGAATGGATCGGTGCGCCACGACGACGCATCGGAAACCGGGACGACATCGAGGTGGCCATTCATGGCGATCACCGGGCCGCTGGCCGGATCACCGACCGTCGCGATCACGTTCGGTCGGTTGGGGTCGTTGGCGGTCACCACATAGGCGATCCCACGCTCGTCAAGCCACTGCTGGACGAACGTCATGATGGCCAGTTCGTCGCCGCTGACGCTCGGGATCGAAACCAGCTGGCGCGAAATCTCCACGATCGCATCCCGGTCGACGCGATCAACCCAGTTGGTGGCAGTCATGGCGTGTCCTGTGAGGTAGTGCCCGATCCGGGCAAGGGAAACAGGCGGGCCGCACGAACCCGCACACCGTGGTCATCTTGTACCACGGCAGCACCAGGCATGACGACGAGGTAACGTCACCACTCCCGGCAGGGTGAGGCTCCTGGTCGGCACCTGAGGGGACATACCACACAGGATTGCCCACAGAGCCGGGCCGCAGTCGAGCTGTACCGGTTGCGGGACGCATCCAAAAGCTCGGAGGCAACATCCGGATACTCAACCGCCAGACAGGAATCTCATAGGGCCGCGATCCTGAGGCGAAATCTCGAAATCCGCACTGACAGCCGGAGTGCGCAGTGTGGAGTTGCACGCATTTGGTCCACCCAATTGGTCCATTGTGACCATGCCTCGACCGGTAATTGCGGACAAGAATAAAGAGGGGTGTGGAAGCGAGCCAATCCTGAGGTCGAGCCGCCCTCCATGTTGGCGGATGCGTTTGTCCAATATGAAGGGAATGAACTGATGGCCACCGTGCAACCAGACCAGCCCGATTTCCCCGACGAACTCGAAGATCCCCCGAAGCCGGACACATCAAGCGGGCGCACTTTTCCGTCTCCATTGACCATCCTGCTCGTCGTGATTGTCGGCGTCTGGATTCTCGGCCTCGTCCTGCCCTCAGGCCAATTCCAGAGCGGTGACGACGGCCGCCCAATTCCCGGCAGTTACCAGGAAATCGAGTCGCCGCTCACATTCGGCGAGAGCGTGACCGACCTCCTGCTCTCTCCGGTCAATGGTCTCCTCGGTATCCAGAACCTGGACACTGGCCAGGTCGGTCCTTTCAACGTCGGCGTCATGTTCGGGTCGGCACAGGTTTTCCTGTTCATCCTGGCCATTGGTGGGTTCATGACCGTGGTGTTCAAGACCGGCGCGCTGGATCTTGGCATCTCGCACCTGGCGCACCGCTTCCGCACACAGGGTCCCCTGCTGATCATCATCCTCAGCGTGCTGTTCGGCATCCTGGGCTCGGTCATGTCATGGAGCGACGAGACGCTCGGCTTCTACGCCCTGATCATTCCGCTCATGTTGTCGCTCGGATATGATCGCATCACGACCGTGTCGGTCGTGACCGTCGCGCCATTCGTCGGCAGCATCGGAGCGACGGTCAATCCCTTCCGGATCGGGATCGGATCAGACGCCGCCGGAGTGGATTTCGGTGACGGAATTGGCTTGCGGTTGCTGATGCTCCTGGTGACACTGGGGATCACCATCGCCTATACCCTCCGCTATGCGAACAGGGTGAAATCGAACCCGGAACTCGCGATCGTGCCGCATACACCAGAAGACGCCTTCCTGGTGCAACAGGCCGGCAGCGATCACCTCGATCCTCTGAATGGCCGCCACAAGGCCGTGATCGGCATCGTGACCTTTACGTTCCTCCTGATGATCTTCTCGATCGTGCCATGGGGTTCGATCCTCCACAACACCCTGGTCGACCCCTACACCCACGAGACCGTGACCGAGGCATTCAGCTGGGAACTCGGCTGGTGGCTGCCGGAACTTTGCGCCCTGTTCATCGTGATGTCGATCGTGGTGGCGGTCGCGGCAGGGATGCGGGAAGGCGTCTGGGCGAATGCGTTCATCCGTGGGGTCCAGGACTTCACTGGCGCTGCCATCCTGGTGGCGTTCGCGCGCGCGGTCTCGGTGATCATGACCAACACCAAGACCATCGATACCGTGTTGAACGCGATGGAAGGTATCGTCGATGGACGATCCAGCGGCGTCTTCATCGTTCTCCTGTCGATTGTCTCGCTACCACTCGGCTTCCTGGTTGGTTCCGGCTCTGCCGGAATGGCGCTCGTCATGCCCATCCTGGCGCCCCTCGGCGATTTCGCGGGCGTTGACCGGTCGTTGATCGTCACGACCTACAACTCGATTGGCGGTTGGATGCTTCTCTTCCTGCCGACCAACGCCTTGCTGGTCGCTGGACTTGGGCTGGCCAAGGTCAGTTTCGGCCAGTACCTCAAGTTCATCATGCCGCTGCTGGCACTCCTGCTCGTTGCCATCATGGCGGTCCTGTTGCTGGGACTCGCCTTCTAGATCGAACCCGGCACGAACTGGGAAAGGAGGGCCGCCGTGGACAACAGCAGCGTGGCGACGACCATTGCAGCGGCCCGAAAGACGCCAATGGCGACCAAAGACCGCGCTAACGCGGTCAGGAACGCACTGTCGGGGACGGCGGACGCCATCCTCGTGACGGATTTGCTCAACATCCGCTACCTGACCGGATTCTCGGGTGGCGCGGGGATCCTGGCGGTCACACCGGACCGCATGGTGCTGGTGACTGACGGGCGCTATGGCGAGCGGGCCGCCGCCGATCTGGCGGCATCCGAGGTGAATGCCGTCCTCGAGGTTACGCGGGACCGTGAACGAGAGGTGATCTCGGCAGCTCTGGGTAGAGCCCGGAGGATCGCGCTCGAAGCAGATTCCGTGACCTGGGGCAAGCTCAGGCAGTACGAGTCGGCCTGGTTTGCGAATGCTGATCTCGTTCCCACCAACCATTTGGTCGAAACCATCCGGCAGGTCAAGGACGCAGGCGAGATCGCGCGAATACGCGCCGCGGTGGAGATCGCCGACGCGGTCTTCGACGCCGCCCAGCCAATGCTCCTTGAAGGCCCAACGGAGATCGACGTGCAGATGCACCTGGAGCAACTCCTGCGCCAGGCTGGGTCTGAACAACCGGCATTCCCAACCATCGTCGCGTCCGGGCCAAACGCTGCCCTCCCACACCACCGGCCGAGCGATCGACGGATCGAGCCGGGCGATGTCGTGCTGATCGACTTTGGGGCGACGATCGATGGCTATCGATCCGACCTCTCCCGCAGCCTGGTGGTTGGCGAACCCGACGAGGAGACGACCGCGATGTTCGAGCTGGTGCTGCGGGCGCAGGCGGCGGGCGTCGTCGCGATTGGACCGGGCGCGGTAGCGGGGGATATCGATGCCGCCTGCCGCAGCGTGATCGCGAATGCGGGGCGCGCCGATCAGTTCATCCACTCCACTGGGCATGGCGTCGGCCTGTTCATCCACGAAGACCCCTTCCTCGCACAGGGCTCGACCGATGTCCTGCAACCAGGCAACATCGTGTCCGTGGAGCCGGGTGTCTATCTGCCCGGTGTTGGAGGAGTACGCATCGAAGACCTCGTGCTGGTCACCGGAACCGGGCGCGAGGTCCTGACCAGGGCACCGAAGTCGCCCTGGAGCCTCACCTGAGCCACGTGCCCGGGATCGATTATCGTCTTGATGGAGTGCGGTCATGACAGCCAACATGCAAGCAGCACGGATCAGTGCCGCGACCGAAACGATCCTGCCGGCATACCTGGCCGACCTGCAATACCTGTGCAGCATCGACACCAGGTCGGGCCATGCGCCGGGAATCGATGAGACAGCCGCCTGGATAGGTCAGTGGGGCGAGACCCGCGGCTGGGACGTGCGGGAATGGCCGGACACCCAGGCAGGCGCCGGGATCGCCGTGTCGATTGCAGGCGGCAACCCCACTGGACTCCGGGTAATGCTCGTGGTCCATCACGATACGGTATTCCCCGTGGGTACCGCCGCCGCCCGGCCACTCCGGACCGAAGGAGACCGGATCTACGGACCGGGCGTGATCGACATCAAGAGCGGGATTTTGTCATCGTTGTACGCGATGGCGACGCTAGAAGATCTCGACCTGCTCGGCGACTTCGCCAGGATCTCGTTCGTCAGTACGCCCGACGAAGAGGTCGACATGCGGGTCTCGAAGGTGATGCTCGAAGACCTGGCACCCAGCTACGATGTCGCGCTTTCGGTGGAAGCCGCCGCCGGGGACGGGAAAATCTGCAGCGCCCGCAAGGGAGGCGCGACCTATACGTTGACCGTCAGCGGGCAGTCAGCCCATGCCAGCAAACCTGAGGAAGGCGCCAACGCCATCCAGGCGATCGCCCAGCAAGTGCAGGCGATCCAGGCGCTCCACGCGTTCCGTCCCGAGGTGACCGTCAATGTGGGGACCATCGCAGGCGGAACCGCCGACAACGTGGTACCAGATCATGCGCGCAGCGTGATCGATGTGCGAATGACCGGCCACCCCGGCGATGTCGAGGCAATCGAGGCTGCCTTCACCCAAATCGGGTCCACGACCCATGTCCCCGGCACAACCTCGAACATGAGCCGCGACCTGTACTTCCCGCCGATGCCGGCCACGCCGGAGATCATCGAGCTGGCCGAGTTGGCGGTCGCGAGTGCGTCCGAACTTGGATTCAGGCTGGAGTATTCCCCACAAGGCGGGATTACGCTGGCCAACCTGCTGGCTGGTTACGGTTTGCCGACGCTCGATGGACTCGGTCCGGTTGGCGGTGGCGAGCACAGCGCCGGCGAATTCATCGACGTGACCAGCATCGTTCCGCGCACCAACCTGCTGGCGCACTTCCTGGGACGGTTGGCGGCTGAGCACCGCACCGGGCGATGAAAGCACCGCGTCTCATACGGAATTCGGGTGGTAAGCCTGGCCGGTTCGCAACCGGCTGAGCAGGCTCCTAGATGCGCTCGAAGCGGGCGACGTTGGCCACGAACACGACCGCGCCACCGACT
>CAZSUN010000098.1:0-14548 GCA_964610045.1 uncultured Sphaerobacteraceae bacterium | reverse complement strand
CGTGGACTACACTTCCACTTATATAGGATCGCGTCTTGTACCCGGAGTCCACCCCGCCCATGAGCCAGTTCCTCGACCTCGTCCGCACCCGCCCCGTCATCTACGACGGATCCATGGGAGCCACCATCCTCAACATGGAACTCACCCCCGAGGATTACGCTGGCAAGGAGGGCTATAACGACTACCTCGCCGTCGTGAAGCCCCGCGTCATCGAGGAGATTCACGCCTCCTTCCTCGACGTCGGCTGCGATGTGATCGAGACCGACTCCTTCGGCAGCAGCGTCGTCAAGGCCGAGGAATACGGTCTCGGTGATCAGACCTACGACATCAACTTCGCCGCCGCCGCACTCGCCCGCCGCGTCGCCAACGAGTACAGCACTGCCTCGAAGCCGCGGTTCGTGGCAGGATCGATCGGCCCGACCGGTCTCCTCCCGGCCTCTGAGGATCCGATGCTCGGCAACCACCGCTTCCAGCAGGTGAAGGAGCTGTTCATCCCGCAAATCCGGGGCCTGGTCGACGGCGGCGCCGATGTGATGATCATCGAGACCGTGCAGGACATCCTCGAACTCAAGGCGGCGATCCACGCCACCCACGAGATCGCGCGCGAGATCGGACGACGCATCCCGATCCAGGCGTCGATCACCCTCGACACCTCCGGCCGCATGCTGCTCGGCACCGACATCGCCGCCGCCCTCAACATCCTCGAACACCTCGATGTCGACATCATCGGGCTGAATTGCTCGACCGGTCCCGACTACATGCGCGAACCCGCTCGCTACCTCGGCGAGTACAGCACCAAACCGGTCTCGGTCATCCCGAACGCCGGCATTCCGATCAACGTCAACGGCCTCGCCGTCTTCCCGATGCAACCGGAGCCGATGGCGAAGGGCCTGAAGGAAATGGTCGACGATTTCGGGGTCGATATCGTCGGCGGTTGCTGCGGCAACACCCCGGCTCACCTCGAAGAGATCGTCAAGGCAGTGACGCGGACCGCCGTCACCCCACGCCCGGTGAAACCCCTGCCCCAGGTCGCCAGCATGATCCGTGCGGTCGATCTCCAGCAAAACCCGGCCCCGACCATCGTTGGCGAACGGGTGAACACCCTCGGTTCGCGCAAGGTCAAGCGGCTGATCCTTGCCGATGACCTCGACAGTGTCCTTACCGTCGGCACCAGCCAGATGGAAGAAGGCGCCCACCTGCTCGATGTCTGCGTCGCCCTCACCGAGCGCACCGACGAGCGCGACACCATGCGCAAGCTCGTCAAGAAGCTCGCCCTCACGGTCGAGGGCCCGCTGGTGATCGACACCACCGAGGCCGACGTCCTGCAGGATGCGCTGGAGCAGTATCCCGGCCGCGCCATCGTCAACTCGATCAACATGGAGAACGGCCGCGCCCGGATCGAGTCGGTACTGCCAATCGCGATGGCGCACGGCGCAGCGGTCATCTCGTTGACCATCGACGAGGAAGGGATGGGCAAGACCCGCGAGCGCAAACTCGAGATCGCCCAAAAGATCCACGACATCGTCACGCAGGAGTACGGCCTCGCCCCGGAAGACCTCATCTTCGACGCCCTCACCTTCCCGCTGACCACCGGCGATCCCGAATTCCTGACCAGCGCGATCGAGACAATCGAGGGCATCCGCGCGATCGAGGCAGCGATGCCGGGGGTGCTGACCGTGCTCGGCGTCTCCAATGTCTCGTTCGGGATCAACCCCGCCGCCCGCAAGGTCATCAACGCCGTCTTCCTCTATCACTGCATCAAGGCCGGGCTCGACCTCGCCATCATCCACCCGTCGCACGTCGTCCCGTTCGCCGAGATTCCGAAGGACGAGCGCGATCTGGCCGAAGACCTGATCTTCAACACCCGGCCCGACGCCCTCCAGCGCGTCATCGAGTTCTACGAGGGCCGCACCGAGGATACGTCGGCCTCCGGACCCGATCCGATGGCGGAGATGGACGCCCGCCAGCGCCTGCACTACCGGATCGTCTTCCGCAAGAAGGACGGCATCGAGGCCGATATCGACGAGGCGGTCGCCGCCAGCGGCGACGCGGTCGAGGTCCTGAACAACGTCCTGCTGCCGGCAATGAAGGAGGTCGGCGACAAGTTCGGCGCCGGTGAGTTGATCCTGCCGTTCGTCCTCCAGTCCGCCGAGGCGATGAAGAAGGCCGTCTCCCAGTTGGAGAACTACCTGGAGAAGGCGGAAGGCGCGACCAAAGGCAACGTTGTCCTCGCTACTGTTTATGGCGATGTCCACGACATCGGCAAGAACCTCGTCAACACCATCCTCAGCAACAATGGCTACACCGTCCACGACCTCGGCAAGCAGGTGCCGATCAGCACCATCATCGACAAGGCGGTCGAGGTCGACGCCACCGCGATCGGGCTCTCCGCCCTGCTCGTCTCCACCAGCAAACAGATGCCGCTGGCGGTGAAGGAGCTGCACCACGCCGGGCACCACTTCCCGGTCATGATCGGCGGCGCCGCGATCAACCGTCCCTACGCCCACCGCTCCCTCTTCGTTGAGGAGGATATCGCCTACGAAGCCGGGGTCTTCTACGCGAAGGATGCCTTCGAGGGTCTCTCGCTGATGGACCGCATCATCGTGCCGTCCGAGCGTGAGAAGCTGGTTGGGGATACCATCGACGCCGCCCGCCGCACGCTCAACAAACCGTCGCGTGAATCCTTCATCGCCCCCGCCGACGCGTCCGACACCCAACGCTCGGCCACGCCGCTGGTCGATCCGCCCGTCGCACCGTTCTTCGGGGTGAAGGAAATGGACGGCCTGTCGCTGGCCGATGTCTGGCCGCACCTCGACCTGAAGACCCTCTTCCGGCTCCACTGGGGCGGCAAGGGGCTCAAGGACGATGCCTGGGAGCAGATGCAGCAGGAGGAGTTCCTGCCGCGCCTCGCGGCGATGGAAGCCGACGCCGAGCGGAACGGTTGGCTCAAGCCGCGCGTTCGTTACGGGTTCTTCCCTGCCAACAGCGAGGGGAACGACCTGATCGTCTTCGATCCCGAGGACCACGAGCGCGAGATCGCCCGCTTCACCTTCCCGCGCCAGCCCGCCCGCGAGCGCCTCTGCCTCGCCGACTACTTCCTGCCGGTCGGGGATGGCCGCAAGGATGTTGTCGCCTTCCAGTTGGTGACGATGGGATCGGCAGCGACCGCCCGCACCGAGGAGACCCAGGCCCGGGGGGACTATTCGGAGAGCTACTTCAGCCACGGCCTCAGCGTCTCCGGCGCCGAAGCCCTCGCCGAACTCACCCACCAGCGCATCCGCGCGATGCTCGGCATCGGTCCGGATGGCGGCAAGCGCTACTCCTGGGGCTATCCGTCCTGCCCCGACCTCGAACAGCACCTGCTGGTCGACCAGCTCCTCGACGCCGGCGCCATCGGCGTCTCGATCACCGAGGGTTACCAGTTCGATCCCGAGCAGACGACCGCCGCCATCGTCGTCCCCCACCCCGACGCGAAGTACTACGCCCTGCTCCACACCGGCGGCGACCCCGCCCAGCTCCGCGAACAAACCGCCGTCGCCTCGTAACCATCAACCAACCGCGACATTTCCGTAGAGGCGGACCTGCCGCGAAGCGGCTGTTGTCCGCCCTCCCATTCGTAGTGGCGGACATCCGTGTCGGCCCTTCCGGATCCGCCGTCCTGGCCTGCGTAGTACCATGCGCGAAGCATCCGACTCACACCCGGAGGTATGCATGCTCACCACGCGTATGACCCGCAAGGGACAAGTCACCATCCCCGCCGAGATCCGCGACCGCCTGCACCTCGACGAAGGCGATGTCTTCCTCGTCCGCGAGGAAAATGGCCGGGTGGTCCTTGAAAGCCAGGTCGAGCTCGTTCGGCGCACGGCCGGTGTGTTCGCTGAGTATGCGAAGGACATTCCCCCTCTGGAGCCGGCGGAGATGCGACGTGTAGCCGAGCAGGCGATTGCCGAGGAGGTTTGGGCCTCGATGCAGGATGAGATGCGGCAGCGGGAGGAATCGCTGAAGTGAGCGATGGGTTCCTTGACACGAACATCATCGTCTACCACCTGACGCACACTCCCGAGTCGTTCGGCGAACGATGTACCGCATTCCTGCTCGCGCTGGGGGAGGGGCGACGTTCAGCAGAGTGTTCGAGTACCGTAATCCACGAAGCGACGTTTGTACTGGATCGACAGATTCGTGTGCCTCGCGCCGCCATCGCGTCAAAACTCGGTGATATCGTCAGGATCGAGGCGATTCACTTCGATCATCGCCAGGCGATCCTCGACGCCCTCGACTTCTGGGCAAATCAGGGGTCGCTCACCTTCGCCGACTGCTATCACCTCGCCCTGACGAAGAACCTCGGCCTCGACACCATCGTCTCGTTCGACAAGCGCATGAACCGCTACCCCGGCGTCGCCCGCGCCGAGCCGTAGCCGAGCCCGCAGGTCACACCTGACACAGTGGCGTCGTACTGGCGGCAAGGAGGTGCGACAAGGCGATGCGCGCGATCAAGGTTCGGCACAAGGGGCAGATCACCCTCCCACCGGACATCCTGGAGGAACTCGGGATCAGTGAGGGCGACCGGCTGCTCCTCCAGCGGCGCGGCAGGGAGATCGTCCTGATCTTGCCCGACGACGATATCGACCCGACGGCAGGCGCACTCGCAGAGTACGCCTACACGCGCGACCCGGACGTCAACGAAGAGAAGGCATGGATCGCGCGGCACATTGCCGAAACTGCCGACGATTGCGGACAGTGAGCGATCGGTCGCGAAAGTGGACACGAAGATGAACCGCTACCCCGGCGTGGCGCGCGTCATGACCCGCACATGACCGCCGCCGGCGCCGGGAGCGGCACCGGCGGCAAGCCATGGGACGCATCCCGATCGGGATCACCCGCACGCAATGGCAGGTTCGAGCGGACCCTCGATCGCGATCGGTCCTCCCGAAATGTCGATCCTGAGGATCTGTCCCTCGCCGGCGGTGGCGCCGAACGCCGGTTGCCCGACGTAGAGGGCGCCATCCGGGCCTATGCCCATCTTGACGGGGAAGTCGAGGCCCGTCACGACATCCTCGGCGGTGTCGGGCCCGGTCTGGCGCACGACCTTGCCGGTACCAGGTGCCACGAATGGTGCGTCACTCGTGTTCCCGGTCGCCATCTCCAGGGCGAGGAGCGCGCCATCGGCATCGATCGCAACAGCCGTCACTGCCGTCAGTCCGGTCCAGGTGTCGGTCACGGTCCCGTCTGCCGCAACGTGGATGACGCGGGCGGAACCATCCGTGAACGGCAATGGGGAGAGGAAGCCGACGTAGACGCCGCCCTCCGGGGCGGGGGTGATCCCTGCCGGCGCCAGGTTGCCGAGGACCGAGAGGTCGGCGACGCGCGCGATCGACCCGTCGAGCCCCACGGTCAGCACCTGCTGATGATTGGCTTCCACGATCCACAAGGCGTCATCGATCCCGACCATGGTGAACGGCTGGGCATCCGGGGAGATGGGGTCATGCGGCTCGGCCACCGGGTTTGCCCGGAACCAGGCACTGAGATCGGCGAGCAGGGCGTAGCTGCCGTCGGCGTTAACCTGGTAGACGCCGTTCGGGAAGTCGGGATGGCCGTAGGCTTCGCCTCCCCCGCCAACCAGCCCGTACACCTGGCCGTCGAGAATCTCGACATCGTCGACGCCAAGGTCCCAGCCGAGTTCGGGCGGACCGCCGGAGGGGAATCCGCTGGCAACCGTTACCGGACAACCATCCACGATCATCACGACACTGGCGGTTTCAGTGCCGATGTAGGACTCACCTACTCCCTCCACTACCGGTGTTCCATCGACGGTCTCTTCACCGAGCACGGCGCTGGGGGTGGCCTGCTCGAGGACCACGCCGTCACCGGCAAGACCGATGTACATGGTGCCGTCGGCTGCCCAGGCAAAACCGCGAGGGTTGGTCAGTCCGCTCGCGGCAACCGCGACTGCGTCGGCTTGCGCCGACGCGTTCCAGGCAGAGCCGAGTGCCGCAGGACCAACGGCAATGGTGGCCGCAAGGCCGGTCAGGACCCGTCGTCGATCGGTTCGCACGGACATGTGCGCATCCTTCCCATGCGCGGCCATCGATGCTCGCCGACCTGGCGAAGGTGGCCGCACGACGAGGATGGCGTGCCGGCCGGGACTCTGCATCGGGTGGATACCCTATTCCCATCGCGCGCGTCCGCGTAAGTATTTCGTGCAGGGGGGCGCCGTATTGTGTTGGCTCAGAGGAGGTCGTTGCGGGTGGCCCAGACCGCTGCCTCCGCGCGGGAGGAGACGTTCAACTTCTGGTAGATGTGCCCGATGTGGGCTGCCACGGTCCGCCGGCTGATGAAGAGGGCATTGGCAATCTCGGCATCCGTCCTGCCGGTTGCGAGCAGGCGGAGCACATCGACTTCCCGCGTGGTCAGTGTGGAGCCTGTGTCCGGTCGCGCCGAGGATGGCGTGACCGCGAGGGCTTCGGCGACAACCTGAGCGAGATCGACGTGTCGCCCTTCGTCCCAGGCACGGGAGACGGCGTTGGGATCAACGATCGGCACGCAGGCATGTGGGCTGCGCGACCGGAGATTCGTGCGCAGCCTGTCGACCGGAGGACATGGGTCGCCTTCCCGCGCCCAAGGCTCCGGCAGTCCCAGGGCCCGCTGGACGTTCATGGTTTCGAACTCGAACCAGTAGCCATACCGTAGATGGCACGCCTCGCTGGCGCCGAGAAATCGTGCGGCGTGGATATGATCACCCATGGCGGCCAGGGCGCCGCCGATTCCGCCGAGGGCGTAGCACACGATCCGGGTATCGTGGAACCGCCATGAGAGTTCCAGGCTGCGGCGATAGTGCTCCAACGCACCGGATTGATCCCCCTGGTACCGGGCAATGTCTCCAAGGCTGGTCAGGACATGGATGCCATACACATGACTCATTCCCACTCCAATGCCGGCCTCGCTTTGCTGCTGCACGATCTCGCCGATGAGTTCTTCCACCCGCTCCATGTCGCCCTTGAAGAACTGCGTCATCCCCATCTTGATCTTTGCGGTGATTATCCAGTTCTGGATCCAGGCGTCTGGCCCCATTCGATTCAGGCGTTCGATCGCCTCCAGGAGGCAGTCATCGGCGAAATCGGTATCTCCCGCAATCTGGGCCGCAACGCCCGCCAGCACCAATCCGTAGATCCGGTCGAGCGGATTGTCCGCCGCTTCCGAGAGACGGAGACTTTCGCGAGCGAGTTCCAGCGCTTTCCGCGGGTCGCCCAGCTTCTGCACGGCCCAGCTGAAGGTGGCCAGCGATTTGGCACGGGTGGCCACCTCAACGCCTGCACCTGGATCGGTGGCGGCGGCAAGCCAGTGCGTGCCCTCGGTCCCATATCCCAGCACCGCCCAGAGCGCACCCAGCACGCCGGCCAAACGGAGCGTTGCCTCGGCATCCTCCGACGTGTCATGCCATCGGAGCGCTTCCCGGATGTTGGCGATCTCTCGATCGAGCTCGATCAGCCGGGCTTCGCCTTCGTCGACCGGCATGAACCAGCACCATTCGCTGCGGTCGGCCACCTGCTGCACCCACCTGGCGTGGAGATCCCGGGCTTCCGCTTCCTCGCCGCACGCCGCGAGTTGTTCGAGCCCAAACTCGCGGACCGTCTCGAGCATCGCGAACCGCGTTTCGCCATCCGGTGGGGTGCGCAACTCGATCAGGCTGCGAGCCGCCAGCTGCCCCAGGGTGTCGACGGGATCGGCTGACTCGCCGAGGACTGCCGCGGTTGCCTCCAGGGTGAACCCGCCGACGAACACCGACAGCCGGCGGAAGGCTGCCTGAAGATGGACGTCCAGCAGGTCGTAGCTCCAGCCGATCGCGTCCCGCATGGTGCGGTGCCGGTCGGGGACATCGACGGCGTTCCGGGTCAGCACCGTCAACGGGCGACTGAGAAGTCGCAGCAGGGTCGCGGGAGTCAGGGTGGCAGCCTGGCTGGCCGCCAGTTCGATCGCGAGCGGGAGCCCGTCGAGAATCCGGCAGATTCCGGCAATGCTGTCTGCGTTCTGCGAGGTGAGGTTGAAATCCGCCGCACGCGATGCCGCCCGGTCGACGAACAGGCGAACCGCAGGTGCGTTCGCCAGCGGCTGCGACCTGCCATCGGGCGGCGGCAGCGAGAGTGGGCGTACGTGGAACACTTGCTCGCTCGCCAGGTTCAGGGGTTGGCGACTGGTGACGAGGATGGTGAGGTGTGGGCATTCATCGATCAACGCCGCGATGTCCGGCGCGGCATCGATGAGATGCTCGAAATTATCGATGACCAGCAGCCCCTGGATGGTCCGCAGGTGGGAATACATCGAGTCTGCCGGGCTTCCAAACCAGGGCTGGAGCCCGAGGGCGAACGACCTGGCAATACTGACCCCGACATGTGCCGGATCGCGGACGTCGGCCAGGGAGACGAACCCGACGCCATCGAGCATATCCGGTTCCAGCATGGTGGCCACATGGATGGCGAGCCGTGTCTTGCCAACACCGCCCGGCCCAACCAGCGTGCAGAGCCGGATCGTGTCCCGCTGGAGGAGATCACGAATCGCTGTGGCTTCCTCACGGCGTCCCACGAAACTGGTAAGGGGACGAGGCAGCACTCGCTGGGGATAGCCTGGTGCTTCGACAGGACCCGGCGTCGGGTTCGGCAGGGCGTGGAGGGACGGTTCGCGCACGAGGGCCTCGATTGTCACTGGCAGTGATTGCCCGGATGCGCCAATCATCCGTCGAATTCATGCCGCCGTCAACGAATTGCGAGGCCGTCGCCCGCTACATCATCGGTGGGGCGGGCGGCAGGTCGGCTGCGAGCAGGGCGAGGTGAAGGCCGAGCCGCCCCTGGGGATCGTCAGGATCGATCGAAAGCACCGAGCGGATCTGTCGCAACCGGTAGCTGAGGGTGTTGCGATGGATTCCGAGGCTCTCCGCCGTCGGCCGCTGGGCGCCGCCGTACTCGAGGTAGACGCGCAGCGTCTCTCGCAGGAGCCCCCGCCGGTCTTCGCGCAGCAATCCCCCCACCATGCTGTCGACGTAGCGATGGAGATCGGGCGATCCCCACCGGTCATAGAGCAGCCGGAATGCTCCAAGGTTGACGTGATCGTCAAAGTGTACTTCCGGCCGCTGCAGCAATCGCCGCTGTTGCAGCGCGGCCACATAACGGACCTGGCGGACAGCCTCCGGCAACTGCCGCGCCGATCCCACTGGCGACGACAGGGCGATAGTCACCGGTGCGTCTGCCATCATTGGGGTTGCCACCTGCACGGTCCGGGCGCGTGTTTCCTGGGCGGTGATGACGCAGGCCTGGAGACCATCGATTGTCCCGGCATCGTGGACCGTGCCGAAGGTGGCGATCCTGCGACGGGTGTCTGCCTGCCGCTCGCCATTCGGATACAGGGCGATCCGCAGTTGGGATCCGACCGGCAATCCGGCGCGGAGCGAACTCGCCATCAGTTGCTCCGGCGAGGAACTACCGGGTGATTGCAGCAACGCATTGAGCGCCTGGATCCGGGCCGTGCCGTGCGGAGCCGACGCATCGGCCTGGTCGAGTGCCCGCTGGATTCCCTCGCGCACCCTCCTGATCACCAGGCGGCCGAGTGCCCGTTGCTCTGGCGTCACCGGGCCAATCCAGAGAATTCGCTGTCCCTGGAGCGGCTGCTGCAGCCACTCGTCGTCGCGATAGGCAGGCGCGCCTGGAAGCATCCGCCGCGCATCCGCCTGGTCGGTCGTGGAGAACTGGATCGCGCCATTCCCGGTGGTGACCGTGATCCCGAGTCCAAGGCGGGATGACAGGGCCTCGATCAGTTCGCCGGGCCTGGCGTTCCGGGTGTTGAGTTCGGAAATCGTGTGCTCGAGGTCGGCGCCGGTTCGCAGGAGATCACCCCGGCGGGCGGTGAGCAGCCGGTTGAGTTCGGTTTCGAGGTCGGCGGTAATCGCCCGCACCCCAAGGACCGGCAATGCCGAATTGAGCGGGGGGAGGGAGCGTTGCTCGATAACGACACCGGCTACCGGCTGGCTCGACAGCTCGCTGAGCAGCATCGCCAGTGGAATCCCGGACTCCTGCGCGATATGGTGGGGCATGAGCACCAGTTCTGCCCCTCGCAGTGGTGGCAGCATCGGCGCGCTGGGACGCGCAGTGACGACCCAGTCGATGTCCCGGTCGAGTGGATCAGTACCTGGGGCAACCTGCCCCTCGCGCAAAACGTGGAGTGATGGCTCCCAGGAAACCAGGTCTCGTAAATTGATCTCGCCGCGCTGTACCGCCATGACTCACCTGTTCACGTGGCGTCCCGTACCATCCCGTTTCCCGTCTATGGAAGGAGGCGACTTGTGCAAGCTGCCTACCCAGCGTAATTGTGCATGGAAGTGCCACGTAGTGCATTGTGCAATACGCCCTGACGGCACAGGATCGGCTTGGTCCAGCAGGAAACAATGCGCGGGTTGCCATGAGGTGAAGTGTGACGGGATCGACATGAGTTCGCTGGAGATGGCGTGATGCGCAATCCGCGGGGTTCCCGGCTCACGATCACGCTCGTCGTCGCCAGCCTGATAGGCGCCGCCTGTTTCCTGTACCCGTTCGTGCTGCCGGCGATCAGCCAGGCGAATGACGAGTCGATGGCGCACGGGGCGATTGCACCGCTGCTCTTCGCCATCGTCACCGGAATGTGCCTGGTGGTGATGCTGATGAGCCTGTCGGATGGTCACGATGTCGCGCGATCGCGCACGGTCGCACTCCTGGGCGTCCTCGTCGCGGTCGATGCCACCTTGCGGCTGGTTCCCAGCGTGCTTGGCGCAACACCGATCTTCCTGCTGATCATCCTTGTCGGCGTGGTCTTTGGGTCGGCGATGGGGTTCCAGATGGGGGTGTTGACCCTGTTCTTCTCCGCGCTGATCACTGGTGGCATCGGCCCGTGGCTGCCGTTCCAGATGCTCGGCGCGGGATGGGTTGGCCTGACCGCCGGTTGGTTGCCCCAGCCCGCGTCGCCGCGCCGGCGCCTCATCCTGATCGCCGGGTTTGCTGCTGCCTGGGGTCTGCTGTATGGCGCCTTGATGAATCTCTGGTTCTGGCCGTTCGCGGCGCCAGGAGTTGACGCTGACGCCGGGCTCTACTGGTCGCCTGGCCTTGGTGTGACTGGAACGGTCGTCCGCTACTGGCATTTCTACGTCCTGACGTCGCTTCCGTTCGACCTGTTCCGGGCGGTGGGCAATGTCCTGCTGGTGATGGTGTTCGGCGCTCCGATACTCCGGTTACTCGACCGGTACCGGGATCGCTTCACCTGGCAACCATGGATTCGCATGGACGAAACGCCGCTCGATTGGCGCGGCCGTGAACCGGAGGCGTCCTGATGGAATTCCGGCACCATCCCGAGATATGGCGCGAGTTTCCCGAACTCGTCCCGGGCGTGTTGGCCGTGCGCGGCGTCACCGCGACGGCAGACGTTGCGGCGACGGTCGCCCGGTTTCACGGCGTCGCGCGTCACCGGTTCGCCTCCGCGGAGGTGAGCGGGTTTGCGGAGATCCAGGCGTGGCGGCGAGCGTTCTCCCGGATGGGCTTGAAACCAACCCAATACCGGAGTGCGTCGGAGGCGCTGTTGCGGCGTTTCAGCAAGGACGGCGCCCTTCCCTCGATCCTGCCGTTGATCGATCTCTGCAATGCGGTGTCGCTTGCCTTCGCAATCCCGGTCGCGGTGATCGACCTCGCGGGTATCGATGGCGACCTGGAGGTACGGCACGCCACGGGTGACGAGGTTTCGCTCACCTTCGGTGGCGACGTGGAACATCCCGCTCCGGGCGAGGTGATCTTTGTCGATTCCGCCAACCGGGTGCATGCCCGCCGCTGGTGCAATCGACAGACCGGATACTCCATTGTGCGGGACAGCACCACCGATGTGCTGATCGTCTCGGAAGCGATGCACCAGGATGGATTGGCGGACATGGATCGCCTGATGGCCGAACTCGCAGATGTCCTTCGGCAGCATTGGGGCCCAGTGACCGATCCGGCGATCCTGACCGCAGATCACCCTCGTTACGATGTGCCGTGAATCCGGAACTCGTCCTCCCGTCGGGTTGCGTGAACGTCAACAGCGGTAATGTCCGCTCGTTCCGGGTGATCGAAGCAAATGGCGGCGTGCAGGAGGATGAAATCACGCTCGTGGGAACCTCCATGGTCGAGTGCCGCTACTGGATCGATCTCGATCGCTGAGCGACAACGACAGTCAGGTTCCTCCTCCTACCAGTGAACGTTCTTCGAGGATTTGGACGAAGTCCGCCGGTGAGACGATGCGCACGCCAGCGATTTCCCTGATTACAAGCAGATCCTTGTCGCCTGATACCACGAAGTCGACCTGTGCCAGGACTGCCGGTGCAATGAGGTAATCATCCCTCCTGTCGCGCGTCACGACAGGAATTGGGGACGGTTGTGGGATGATTCGAGCGACCTCCTGAAGGTCGCGCACGAATTCCTCCATGGCTATGTCCGCGATGCGTTCGACCAGGTAGAGCTTGCTGTGCACCTTTCGCCGCAGTTCGACGATGGTCGTTTCCACGATCACGAGCGAGAACTCACCCGCGTACGCGCTGCGCACAATGCGAGAGGGAGGCTGGATCGATCCCGGCCCGAGCAGGTAGCTGATCAGGATGTTCGTATCAATACATGCCCTCACGATTGTGCCGGCTCATCGAACACGATTTTCCCTTCGGCAACGAGATCGTTGACGAAGTCGTCAGCGAACCGGTTTGCCAGGTCCTCGATTTCCTCGGGCGAGAGGTCCGTGTTGCGGCCGCCCCAGCGGGCTTCGAATTCGTCGAGCCGGCGAAGCATCTCCTGGCGTCGCTGGGCTTCCTTGAAGGCGCGGAACTCCTCGAACTCGTCGTAGGAGACCACCATCACCTGTGGCTTGCCGTGCGATTCGATCACGACAACCCCATCATCCTCGCGGGCGGCACGCATCAGGGCCCCCCAGTTCTGTTTCGCCTCGTTCGCCGACATCGTCTTGACGGTCATCGCCTTCTCCCTTTTTCGTCCAGTATATGGTGCGATATATCGGATGTATATCCGTCCGATTTGATGCAGTCACCCATCCGGCTGGCAAGATACGCACCATCCGGGCTACTGGATCCGGACCTCCCGACACGCGGTTAGCGCGGTCAAAGCCGGCGCACGAACAGGTCGTTCACCCAGCCGGACATGCCATCCTCCAGCGCCACCGGAACATAGACGACATCGAACGTCAGGTCTCGCACCGAAGGGCCGGTGATGGTAACGAGGGTGCCGGTATCGAGGGTCGCCACAACCGCGCCGAATGTCGAGGGCGAGCCGAGCAACGGAATTCCATCGCCGATGATTTCGCCTGGATCCCCGATGACGGGATCGGCCGGTTCACCGACGCGATCGACGAACGGTTCATAGACCCAGCCGCTTCGCCCGTCTTCGAGGGTGATCGGCAGGTAATTGCCAACCAGGAACACGGCAACCGAGGGACCGGTGATCGTAACGACGGTACCAGCCGAGAGTGTGGCAATCACGGGCGATACCGGGTCGGGCCGCTCGAACATTTCGACCGAGTTCGTGTTGATGATACCGCGCTGCCCTGCCGGCAGCGCGGATTCCTCGGCGGTTTCGGCAATCGTTGCCTCGATCGCGGTCTCGAAGGTGTGGTTGCCGACAACGGTCGTTCCCTCGATCCAGAGCGTTAACCCGGCCTCGCTGAATCGGCCAGTCAGACTGCTTCCAACCTCCATTGGCAACAGTTGGATGTCGTTGCGGGCGACGGAGAGGGTAATGGTGTTGGCCGTACTGGCATTTCCGGTAAGGTCGCCATGAAACACGGTGTCGCCGTCGGCCCGTATCGTCCAGTACTGGACAACCTGCCCCAGCTTCCCAGGCTCGGACACGGAGACGACGGATATGCCGCCCGCGCTCGTCGTGTCGCTGACCGGCGCAATGACAAGACGGAACGGATTGGCTTCCCCGGTGGTCGGTAGTGTCAGGGTGACGACGACATCCGCCCCGAAGACGCCAGTGTTGCCCTGATCGACGGTCGTGGTAGCGAAACCGACGAAGCGCGACGGGAGTGAGGACTCATCTTGGCTGGCGGCGACCGGCTGCGTCGCGGTGACGAGAAGGACGGCAAGGATGATGATGACGATGCGGGGCATGTTCGACCTCCCGGGGCGGCGAGGACAGTGTGGAACAGCGTCGATCGGAGACCCTGCCGGGACGGCGGTGTTGCCTCTACTGTACGCGTCAATGGTCGGCCTGGAGCGCACAGTACACACCCAGGTTCCGGATGGGTTCCGCAATTGGCGAGAAGCGACATGCCCGAACGTGTGGCAGCATCGGGAGACTGATATGCGACCACCGCAGGGAATGTGACGATGACGAACCCCCAGACCACGATCGATACTCGCTATAGCGATCCCAACGCCACTGCCGAGTCCTGGGAGACTGCGCTCGCCGCACTCGAAGCCGCGCCGATCTTCTGGCTTTCGACCGCTCGTCCCGACGGTCGCCCCCATGTGACGCCGCTGATCGCCGTCTGGCTCGACGGT
>CAZSUN010000097.1:0-14621 GCA_964610045.1 uncultured Sphaerobacteraceae bacterium | reverse complement strand
GTCTACGTCCCCAACTTGCGGAAGTGGACGAGGTTGGTCTGGCCGGCGGTGTCGGTCATCGGCAGTGAACCCACGATCAGCACCCACTCGTCGCGGTCGGCAAGCCCGGCGTCGATGATGATGTTTCCCGACTTGCGGAACATCGCATCGGGGTCGGTTTCGACTGGCACGACCACGCTCTCAACGCCCCAGACCAGATTCAGGCGGCGCGCCACCTGCTCGGTATCCGCCACGGCGATGATGGGTGGGAATGGCCGGTACTTGGCGATGCGACGCACTGCGCCTCCCGTCTTGGTGAAGACGACGAGGTGACGTGCCGGGGAATGCTCGCCAAGCTGGAAGGCGGCCCGGGCGGTCGCGTCGGCGAACAGCTCGATATCTGCTGCATCGTCGGATAGCTGCGCGATCTCGGACGCCGCCTGCGACCGGATCGGCCCTTCCCTCTCCACTTCGCGGATGATCCGGTCCATCGTCTGGACCGCCTCGATGGGAAACTTGCCGACCGCTGACTCCGCCGAGAGCATGACAGCATCGGTGCCGTCCCACACGGCGTTGGCGACATCGCTCGTTTCGGCCCGGGTGGCCACCGGCTGCGAGATCATGGATTCCAGCATCTGCGTGGCGGTGATCACCGGCAGACCCATCTGGTTCGAAACGCGGATGATCTCCTTCTGCGCCCGCGGCACCCGTTCCGGCGGTAATTGGACGCCCAGGTCACCACGGGCAACCATGATCCCGTCGGATGCCCCGGCGATGGCGCGGAGGTTGTCCAGAGCTTCAGGCCGCTCGATCTTGGCGACGAGACCCGGCTGCTCGACTCCAAACTCCTTCGCGCAGGCGTAAGCGAAATCGCGGGCAAGCTGGAGATCGCTGGCATCGTTGATGAAGCTGAGCCCGAGGTAATCGACCCCGATTTCGATGGCGTGACGGGCGTCGGACCGGTCGGCGTCGGTAAGCGCGCCACCAGTGATCGGCGCGCCAGGCAGGGTCACCCCCTGCCGCTGCTTGAGCGGTCCCCCACGGCTGACCGTGGCTTCCGCATGGTCAGCCGCAAGCGTGTCCACATGGAGCTCGATCAAGCCGTCCGAGATGAGGATACGGGAACCAGGCGATATCACACTGAGCAGGTTCGCGAAGTTGATGCCGATCTGCTGGGCCGTGCTGGGCACCGGCTCTGGATAGAGCCGAACCCGGCTGCCACGCGCGATCGGGACATCCTGACCCGGCACTTCAAGCGGGCCGGTGCGAATCTTGAGTCCCTGCAGATCGAGCAGGATCGGCACGCGGCGTCCGATCCGGGTCCCCGCCTCGCGCACTCGCTCGACCAGGCCGGCGGCGACAGCGTGGTCGCCATGCGCCGCATTGATGCGAACGACATTCGCACCGGCCTCGAACAACTGGATCAGTCGCTCCACCGAATGCCCGCTGGCAGGCCCGAGAGTCGCCACAATCTTAACGCGTCGATCCATGCCGGTTTCTTCGCTCCTGGGTTGTTACGCGTCGAAAGGTCACTCGAATCCGTCCAGGACCCATGCCGGATCACAGCGAACCCTGAGTGGTCCGCCCGACGAGCCAACGAGGCAGACCAGGACTCGGGCGGGCCGCACGTTGGGCGGCGCAGACATGGTACCAGCTAATCGCCATCACGCCGGAATCACCCGCGATGCCTGGCGGGCAGCCACGCCATGAAGAGCGCGGCACTCTTGTCCTGGGCGAGTCCAGCGCGACCAGCCGGTCTCATGCTGTATTCTCCGAGGAAGGACGCGCCGGCGACCTTCGGAAATGTCCGACGATTCAACCTCATTGTTCAGGTTGCCTATCCCTGGTACGTCTCCGTGATCCGTGTCGTGGCACTGTTCGTCCCCATGTTGGGAACAGGCGAATCGGAGGCACTCTGGCCGGGCTCCGCACAACCGGTGATGGAATTTCGCGAATAGAGCGTCAGCCGACGCTCGCGAATCGAAATACAAGCGGCGAATCAGGCAGCAGGATCCTGGTTGACACCGGTTCAGTCCTGTGAGAGCACGGTGCAGAGGTCAGGGCAAGCTGTCGTGATTTCACTGGCCCCACCCGTCGACACTTGCAGACAGGAGCATCAGCCATGAAAGCCGCCGAATTCGATGCCCTCAGTTTCGATTGCTACGGAACGCTCATCGACTGGGAGCGCGGCTTGCGCACCGGTCTGGAGCGCATCGCGGCACTCACTGCCGACGCACCGTCCAGCGACCTGCTGTTGGAAACGTACGCCGCAGCCGAAGCCGAGGTTGAACGCAACGATCCGACCCTCCTCTACCCGGCCGTGATCGCCCGCAGCGTCATCGCCACGGGCGCGGCGCACGGGATCGACGTTCCAGATGACCTCGCCCGCTCGATCGGCGAATCCGTTCCCTCGTGGCCTGCATTTCCCGACTCATCGAATGCGCTGGCGCGTTTGCAGGAACGGTACAAGCTGATCATCCTGTCGAATGTGGACCGGGCATCCTTCGCGGCAAGCAACGAACGGCTGGGTGTGACATTCGACGCGATTCTGACAGCAGAGGATATTGGCTCGTACAAGCCAGATCCCCGGAACTTCGAGGCCTTGCTCGACCTGGCGGACTCGATGGATATTCCTCGCGACCGTCTCCTGCACGTGGCGCAGAGTCTCTTCCACGATCACGTCCCGGCGAAGGCGGCTGGACTCTCGACCGTCTGGATCGACCGGCGATTTGGACAGGACGGGTCTGGAGCAACTCCACCTGTGAGTGCAGCCGTTCAACCTGACTGGACATTTCGCTCGATGGAAGCATTCGCCGACGCCGTCGAGGCGGGGACATAGCGTCCGTCCAGACCCGGATGTGGGCCGGTGGTGAAAATCGCCTGCATTTGCCCATTTCCTGGTACCCGGATCCAAAATCCCGGAACGCCGGGGGATTTGGCGGTCCGGCACATACAGTGCAGTCCGCATTTGCCCTGCGCGGGTCCGCATTTTCTCGCTTACCTGCGTGATGAGTGCGAGGTTGCCGGAATCCGGCCGTGCCACTGCGAACGCAGGAAGTTCCGGATTCTGCGCCAGCACAAGGTCACCGCATCCTTGCCAGGGATGTCAGAGCGCGTCGGACGTGGATCGGTCACGCCGGATGATCAACACCCAGTCATCCGGCTTCCCGGGATCGACAGGGTTGGGCGCGGACCAGGTGTCCGGCGCCGACGGCATCGCTGTCAGCGTCGTGCCGATCCGGGGATCGAACCATTCGCCGACAACCTCATCGGGGGTCGCCGCAACGGTGACCGTGCCTCCAACCGGGAGATAGACCACGATCAGACTGCGGGATGTGTTGGCCAGGACAAGCGGGCGCATTCCAGGGGCATCCTGGCCAGACGCGAGACCAGCCACTGGAGCAAGGCCAGCGAACGGAACGGCCGAGGTGAAGAATTGCTGGACGATCTGTATCTGTTCGACCCCAGGCAGGTCGTCGTCGAGTTCCTGGAATGGGCCCCAGGAGTTTTCCCATCCATGGATGATCCCGAGTCCGCTCATTACGCCGCGCCAGGCGCCGCGGCGGGTGTGCTGTTCGTCAAGGAACCTGTGACCAAGCATCATCGGCGGCAGATCAGGGTTGAACTCGTATCCCCACTCGGCCAGCACCGCGGAACCCGGCCAGTCGCCGAGGGCGGCGCGAATCTCATCGTCCAGGCCGGCCGCCAACCAGGCATCGTGCTCACCGGTGCTGCCCCAGGCCTGGTACATGACCGTATCGATCGCAAGCGGATCTGCCCGGAAACGGTGGCCGAACGATGGTTGCGTCGGACCGTTGTGGATGGCGATCGGATGCCCATGCGGCGCGAAACGACGCACCAGGTGCGCCATGCGAATGGCCCAGCGTTCCGAGACACCGGTCCAGTCGCGGTGCCAATCGCCATTCGGGTAGTACTCGTATTCGTTGTGGAGCTGCCAAAACCAGGTTGCGCCGTAGGCGTCGTAGCGGGCGATGAGGTACCGGGTCCAGAGTTCTTCCCATTCGGCCACGAAGACATTGCGGGCGCTGAACGGGAACTCGAATCCCCATCCCTGCATGATCATCTCGATCCCGAGGCCCAGCTCCTCGGCATATGCCATCACGGTATCGACGGTGCGGAAGTAGTCCAGGTTGAACCGGTCAAACCGAGGCGCCTGGGAGGACCCGCCCCACGGCCAGAGCGACGTGGTCTGCCAAACGCTGTACCCATCGACGGGATGGAACGGGCTGACCGGTAGCCGCACCCGCAGGAGATTGAATCCCTGATCCCGGCGGCGGCGCATGAACCGTTTGACCGCTTCGAATCCCTCCGAGCTGTTGTGCGCCATACCGAACAGGTGATAGACAGTGTCGCCGACGATCAGGACCGGCTCGCCGGACTCACGTGCAAATCCCCACGCTTTCCCCGGTGTCGACTTCAGGAATCCGGCAGATTCGCGCTCGCTGACGTCAAACGTCCCCAACCGTTCGAAGTCGGGATTGGGCGGCGTCGATGTCAGTTGCCACGACCAGTTCCCGACTTCCCCCGGATTGAACCGGACCCGCCAAGAGGAGTCGCCATCGTGGAATCCTTCCATGGTCGAGACGACGCCCGATGGGGAAGTAAAGGACGCCCGAACGACGACGTCGACAAACGGCTCGACATAGGCTGTATCCGTGCGGAACGTCCACTCATGCATGGTCCGCCGGGGAATCTGGAGTTGCTCATTTCTCATGCGACTTTGCTCCCTGCCACATCGCGAACCCCCGTCCGGGCTCGGGATTCCATACACCCGCGCATGCTCGTATGCCTTGATTCGACATCACGGTTGGTGGTGGTTCGCCTGGTGTTCCACGCGTTCGCGGTCGGTGGTGTGCTTCCGCATGGAGATCGGCACAATCCACCAGACCACCAGGATCAGAACCGCAATCACCGAGGACACCGCCCAGGAAAACCATCGTTCGACGATCACGGTTGACAGAACCAGTTGCGTGACGAGCACCACCGCGATCGAGAGCGGGACCAGACCCGCAATGATCCACCGGGTCGCCCGGATCTTGAAGGCTTCCCGGTCGCGCAATGGTCGCTGCAACCGGTGATGAACTGCCGGCGTCGTAAAACAGACGAGGCTCATCACCGCACAGACAAACGTCAGGACGTAGATCCACTTCTCATCGTCCTGGATTTCCGTGAAGCGACTGTTGAATGGCAGGATGATCAGGAAGGCCATCAACGTTTGGGTGCCTGGCAGCAGGATACGCAACTCACTCAGGAGGTCGGTCAGATCTCCCTCATGGTGGGAATTGACGTCTGTGTCGCTTTGCGCATCAACATCCGGATCTGGCAATGGAGTTTCATCCTCACCGTGGCGCACCGCACCGGAAACCGTCGATACCGGTATGGTACCCGGCCCGTAACTGTTCAGGATTGGGGAGCAGTGAGGAGGTCGCGGAGCAGATGGGCGCAGCAAAGCTGGTGCAGATCGTCGTCATGGGTAGAGACGGTAGCGAAGTCACTGACGACCACGCCGGCGAAGGCTTCCACAGGATCGTCCCGACCATGGCCTTGTCCGCCACCCATGGACGAACACCGGACCCCGGCGTGCTCGCCGTCCAGACAAGCACGTTGTTCCCATCCTCCCGCCAGCTGGTCCTGATGCTCGAGGATCTTCCAGATCAGGTCGTCGCGGGTGGCGTGGTACAGATCAAGCATGCACCACGACAGTCCGACGGTCCCGCCGTGGCAATCCCCTCCCCCCAACTCTGCACACTTACCCCCGGGTTGTGACTCTTGTCAAAATAGATCATCCGTTCTATACTCACATCAGAACATCTGTTCCATGAAAGGACGCGACGATGACCGACGCTCGAACCTTTGACCCAACCCGCCACCTGTCCCTGATCAATGGTAACGAGTACCTGGAAGTGAAATGGCGGCTCGTCTGGCTTCGGACCGAACATCCGGATGCTCGCATCGAAACCGATCTGATCTCCCATGCAAACGGCGAAGTCGTCTTCCGCGCTACCGTGTCGATTCCGGATGGTGGGTCCGCGACTGGCTGGGGGAGCGAGGACGCCCAGTCGTTTGGCGACTACCTGGAGAAGGCAGAGACGAAGGCAATCGGCCGCGCCCTGGCCGCTCTTGGCTTCGGCACCCAGTTCTGCACCGACTTCGACTTTGGCGCATCCCAGGGTCGGGTCGTCGATTCCCCTGTCGCGTTGCATGCCGTCCGCGACGATACGTCTCAGCGTCCACGCGCCGCCGCCGGACTCGCGGCGACCGAGAAGCAGCAGTCACTCATCCAGTCCCTGGGTCGCGACGCCCGCCTCGATCTGGCTGGTCTCAATGAGCTTTCTCAGGAGCGAACTGGCCGGAGTCTTGACGAGCTATCGCGCAAGGATGCTTCAGCACTGATCGATGTGCTCCAGGAGCAGCGAAAAGCGCGAGCATCCTGAACCGATTGCCATCGCACCGAGTTTTCTGGAGGTAACCCATGCGCAAACTCTATGGCGTTGAGTCCACTCGTCGAAACAGCCTCCGGTTGTCCGCAACCAGCGATGGAATGCTCTTGACACTTGAGCGGAGGCTGGATGAAGGGTATGCCCGGATCGAGGAAGCGGTGGCTCGCGGCGAGGATGTTACCGCCTGGGAATCCTTCTGGATCGATCTCCTGCATCAGTACGAAGCCGAGTGGGACGCCCTTCCCGACGCAGCCTGATCGGTGTCCCACATGCAAACGACCCGCCTCGATCGAGGCGGGTCGTTTGCGTTTCCATTGACGTTGGCGCGGTCAGGACTCGGAGATGGTTACCTTGTCGAGCGTCACCGGCTCAACCGGAGACGAAGGCTCGCCGGAACGGCTCGAGCGAACTGGAACCGATGCGATTTTGTCGACGATGTCCAAGCCGTTGGTGACCTTGCCAAAGATGGTGTAGTTTTTCGGCAATCTCCCCTTGAGATCGACATGACAGATGAAGAACTGGCTGCCGTTCGTGTTCGGTCCGGCATTGGCCATGGCCAGCGTGCCTGGTTCGTAGTCTTTCGTTACTTTTTCGTCTGCAAACTTGTAGCCGGGGCCACCCATGCCGGTTCCGGTCGGGTCGCCGCCCTGCACCATGAATCCCTTGATGATTCGATGGAATGGCGTCCCATCGTAGTAACCATCCTTCGCGAGACACACGAAGTTGTTCACGGTGTTCGGTGCGTCGTCCTGGAAAAAGGCGACGTCGATCGATCCCTGATTCGTCTCCAGCGTTGCCGTGTAGGTCTTGCCTGCTTCGAGCTGCATGTCGAACGGCTTGCTGTACTGCTGTGCCAAACCTGCGTCCTTCCCTAGCTTGCTGACGGCTCGTCAGCGTTGTCCGTGCCCGTGTTTGGAACACCGGCCAGACCAAGTGCGTCGGCATTCGCTGCCATCGCACGCACGACGAATTCGATGTGTTCCTCGAATGGAGTTCCGAGTTCCTCGGCTCCTGCGATCAAATCCTCCCGCTTCACTGCCTCGGCAAATCGCCGATCCTTCATCTTCTTCTTCACGGATGACGCCGTCACATCGGCGACGGCCCTGGACGGACGAACCAGCGCGACGGCCGAAATGAACCCGGTCAATTCGTCGACCGCGAACAACGTCTTTTCGAGGTCCGTCACCCGCGGATGGGCCGGGTCGTCGGCATGACTCAGCACCGCCGCGACCACCCAGTCAGGATACCCTTGTCGTGCAAGGACATCTGCTCCCACATACGGATGTTCGTCCAGGGTGGGATGTCGCTCGAAGTCGAAGTCGTGGATGAGACCTACCAGGCCCCATGCCTCCACGGATTCTCCTCGTTCTGCAGCGTAGGCCCGCATCGCAGTCTCAACCGACAGGCAGTGACGTCTCAGGCTGGCACCCGCGACCCATTCGGTCAAGAGCGCCCACGCATCCTCGCGTGTCTTTCCGTTCAGATCCGGATATTCACTCACGGACGGCCTACTCCAGTCCAGCACCACAACGACTCAGCGGTGAAGTATATCGGTTGGGTTTGCACCAGAACGCTCGGCAGTCCAGGCAATGGAGACAACCAGGTCACAGTCGGTCTCCTGAAAATCGCGAAACTGGGTAGTCTGGGTCCCCTGGGTACAGTGGCACTCCACCTACACAATCAACATCGCGTCGCCGAACGAGAAGAAGCGATAGCGCTCCCGCACGGCCTCGGCGTAGGCACGTAGCACGAACTCCCGGCCGGCAAAGGCGCTCATCATCAGGAGCAGGGTGGATTTCGGCAAATGAAAATTCGTGACCATCGCGTCAACAAGCGACCACTGGTAGCCCGGAGTGATGTAGATACCGGTCATTCCCGAGGCGGGCGGTCCAGTGCGACCTTGCGTCAGCGCGGCATACGACTCGATCGTGCGGGCAGCGGTTGTCCCGACCGCAACGACCCGTCCGCCCTGGCCGCGTGTCTGTGCGATCTTTGCAGCAGTACCGGCTGGCACTTCGAACCATTCCTGGTGGATGACGTGATCCTCCGCGTACTCGGCGGTGACTGGACGGAATGTGTCGAGCCCGACATGCAGCGTCACATGGGCCGTTTCGATGCCTCGCTGGTGCAATCGCTCAAAAATGCGTTCGGTAAAGTGCAGTCCGGCGGTCGGGGCCGCCGCAGACCCGGTGTTTCGCGCGTAGACCGTCTGGTACCGCTCGTCGTCCTGGAGCTGTGAGTGAATGTACGGCGGCAATGGCATCGAACCAAAACGTTCCAGATTGCAGGCGAGAAGTTCATCCAATATAACGATGCCCTGGCCGTCCTCGAGCTTGTCAGCCACGGTTGCCACAGCACCGACCGTGACATCGTCGCGTGCCAGAAACGTGATGGACTCACCAACCCGGAGCCGCTTCGCCGGGCGCATCAGCACGAGCCAGTGCCGCGGCGACACTTCCCGAAGGAGGAGGACTTCCGTCGTGCCTCCAGACTGGCGAGTGCCAACGAGACGAGCGTGAATCACTCTCGAGTCGTTCATGACGAGGAGGTCACCCGGCGCCAACAAATCCGGGAGGTCGACAAACCGCCGATGGGAGATCGTCTCGTTGTGCCGATCCAACACCATCAACCGGCTGGCAGATCGGTCCGCCAGCGGGAGTTGCGCGATGAGGTCCGGTGGCAGGCTGTAATCGAAATCCTCCATCCGGTGGCGGGCGCCGTTTTCGCCATCGCTCACTTCGGCTCCTGCCAGAGTGGGGGCTGACCCGCCTGATCAGCCGGAACGTGCAGACCAAGGTGTTCGTAGGCGAGCCTGGTCGCTATCCGTCCGCGAGGTGTTCGCTGCAGGAATCCAAGCTGGATCAGGTATGGCTCGTAAACATCCATGATCGTGTCGGTTTCCTCGCTGGTCGCCGCGGCCAGAGTATCGATGCCGACAGGCCCACCATCGAACTTGTCGATCAGCGCCCGCATGATCCGGCGGTCGACCTCGTCCAATCCGAGGGTATCGATTTCCAGGAGCTCCAGGGCGCGGTCGGCCGTGTTGTCGGTCACCACTGCCTCACCTGCAACCTGGGCGACATCGCGCACCCGGCGAAGGAGCCGGTTCGCGATACGAGGCGTGCCGCGAGCCCGGCCAGCCAGCATCCTGGCCCCGGCATCGTCCAGATCCATCGACAAGATCACCGCCGAGCGCCGGATGATCTGTTCCATCGCATCCCGATCGTAGAAGTCGAGTCGCATCACGGCGCCAAACCGGTCGCGAAGCGGGCCTGTCAGAAGCGCCAGCCGGGTCGTGGCGCCGACAAGCGTGAACTTCGGCAGGTTTATTCGCATCGTCCTGGCGGCCGGCCCCTTGCCGATCACGATATCGACGGCGAAGTCCTCCATCGCCGAATACAGTACTTCCTCGACCACCCGGTTCAGCCGGTGAATTTCGTCGATGAACAGGACATCGCCATGCTTGAGGTTGGTCAGGATGGAGACCAGGTCGCCTTGACGCTCGATCGCCGGTCCGGAGGTGACGCGCAGGCTCACCCCCATCTCCGCGGCAATGATGGTCGCCAGAGTCGTCTTGCCAAGACCCGGCGGACCGTACAGCAGGATATGGTCCAGCGGTTCTTCACGCGCCAGTGCTGCCTGGATGAAGATACCGAGATTGGTCTTGACCCGGTCTTGCCCGATGTACTCATCGAGCCGGCGCGGACGCAAGGACCGCTCCACCACGGCTTCCTCATCCCGCTGGACCGGCGCCATCATCCGGTCCACGCCTTGAGATGGCTGATTTGAGGGGGCTCGGCCAGGCGGCCGCTTCGTCTCGCTCATGGGACAAGTATACTCACAAACGAACGTATGTTCTCATTCTGCGTGAAATGGTTGCGATGTCGTTTCAGCAGACTCAGACGGCGTCGCGCTGGGGCTCGCCGCTGGTGGTGTACCCGCTCCCATGGTGTCGAGTTGTGTCTGTGCCCGCTCGGCAATCAGGGTCGTCGGGTCGATTTGAACGACCCGCCAATAGTGCTCGATCGCCGCTTCTGTCCGGGCAGGCGTTTCCGCCATGTACATTTCGGCGAGATAGTAATGAGCCGGTTGGTTGTCCGGGTTGATTTCGAGTGCTCGCTGGAACTGGAACTCCGCATCCGCGTTGAGTCCACCATCTGCCAGAGCACGGGCGAATGCCACCCGGGCGGCGACATCTTCTGGAGCAAGTTCGAGCACACGCTCGTAATAGGGAATGGCGTCGCCCAACCGTTGCGTGTTTCCGAGCAGGTTTGCAAGTACCAGCAGTTCCTCGACACTGTCAGGGTTGTTGGCGACCACTGTTTCCTGCGCGGAGATGATATCGGCGTTGGGATCCACGTAGTTCTGATCGGTTTCATCGCCGTCGAACAGACTGCCGAATGCATCGGTGAATGTCAGGCTGATGAACGCGCCGCCAATCAGGCTACACACCACCAGGGACGAAATGATGACGAAGACCAATTGGGAGCGCGACATCCGCGAGAGCGGTGGGGTTGACCGCGCCGGTGCCCGCTGGGTTGTTCGTCGCCGCTGGGTCTTGCTCAACCTCAACCGCCCTGCTACGCCTGTTTTCGCCATCCGCCGCCCCGTGCAGCCGGTGGCCCGACCCTCCTGATCGGAGGCAGCGCCATTCGATCCGCACCACGATACCAAAATCCACGTTTCCTGATCTTGAAGCAGCAATCCCCTCCTTGCTATACTATGTTGGCTCTGCGGGAGCATGCGCCGGCCTAGCTCAGTTGGTAGAGCAGCTGTTTCGTAAACAGCAGGTCGTCGGTTCGAGTCCGACGGTCGGCTCCATGCGGAACGTGGAAGACAAGCCGAAGTGGCGGAATCGGCAGACGCGCTACGTTCAGGGCGTAGTGGGAGTAATCCCGTGGGAGTTCAAATCTCCCCTTCGGCACCGGGCTGCGAACTCGTTCGCGAGGAGAGCCCTATCACCTTGACAATTGAAGAGCGCACGCAGATGGGAAAGGATGATCGCTGGGCCCTTGTGGACCAGAGGAAAGTCCGAGCTGCACAGAGCGAGGGTGCCCGGTGAAAGCCGGGGAAACGCTTCGGCGTTGACAGTCCAGATCGGCGCGCCTCCGGGCGCGAGAGCAACAGAGACCATGCCCATCGATCCCGAAAGGGAGCGGTGGGAGTGAAAAGGGCAATCCTCCCCGCAGCAATCTCCGACTCGGCCGCTTGCAGGTTGCTCGCCAAGGCCGGAGGTCGAGAGCCGTCACGAAGGCGACGACGTGGCCAGTCCTTGACTGAGAGAGATGATCATCACGAACAGAACTCGGCTTACTCTTCCCATTGTGCGCGCATGTGTGGTGCCTTTAGCTCATTCGGCAGAGCGCTGGTCTGTGGAACCGGAGGTGACGGGTTCGAGCCCCGTAAGGCACCCCAACCAAACGAGGGGACATTCATTCTGAGTGTCCCCTCGTTTTTTTCATTCGGTCGCGGCGCGTGTCGTCAGCGCTTTGGCCCCGGGTCGTTGCCGGCGACGCCATTCCCGAACCAGTAGCGCTGCCGCAACCGCCGACAGCAACATCGCCATCGGAACCAACGCCGCGGTAGGCGGCGGATCGGTTCTGATCGAGGCCTCACCATCGGTGACCGCTCGCCAGACAGCCTTTACCAATGCTGTTCCGACATGCAACGGCAGGTACAGGCCAACAATGACTTTTGCCCACAGCACCTCCGACTCTCCCGCGATCAGGGCCACAGCGGCACCCGCCAACCCGAACCCAACTATTGCCGGCAGGAAATCGGAGGGGGTAACCACAAACGCCACCAGTGCCGTCAGAACAACCGCGGCAATCCAGTCGCGCGGACGACTCCTGCCCTGGCGAACCGCGATGACGAGAAAGACCGCGGACGCGAACCAGGTGACCCCTGCCACGCCGTTCAGCATCCGTGAGACGGATCCTTCCAACAGGATCGAAAAGGCGACAAGGACAATTGCCGCGGCCAGCAGACTGGTGCCGACTCGTTCTGCGCGCATTCCGCTCTCCCATTCCCACCCGGGAATACTCCGGGATAGCAGGGATTCTGCCAGACCCGGGCCAGGCCAGTTCGGCGGACATGCCAGACTGCCGTTATCGAGCTACCGAGTACCAGGCACCAATGATGCCCGACTGCATCAGACTGGACTTTGTCGAAGTGGGGAATGCCATCCACAATGGTCCCTGCACGACGGCACGTAATGGCCAAACGTGACGACTCGCCGCGGAGAGAATGCGGTGAGACAGGATCAATTCGGGGCGTAGCCGCCACCTGCTTTCTGCGAACGGATTGCCGCAGGCGGTCAACGCATAGCCAGAACCAGGCTCGATAGCGAGACGCTCCATGATCCACGCTCGACTCACATTGGCCCAGCGTGCGCGACTCGCGCCGATGACTCGAATCCTTGTCGCGCTTGCGTTCATATTCGCGATCAACGCCAACACGCTACCATCCGACACAGTGGCCCGTGCCGGAGACGACTCGACTCCGGCGAGCAGTACCAGCCTGACTGTGATGACCGCCAATCTCGGCGACGGCCTGGCTGATCCGGACTCGCTCGTGTCGTTCATTCGCGACCAGGATGTCGACCTTGTTGCGCTCCAGGAAGTTACGCCTGATATCGCCGACGCGCTGGCGGCGAATCTGAGCGACATTCTGCCCTTTCAGGAAGTGCGCGGTTTGGGAATTCCTGGCAAGGCGCTCCTGAGTCGTTACCCAATCACCCAGGCAGAGTGGCTGGAGGACAACCCGGGACGGCCGGACCTGCACGCATTCGTGGAGATTGCGGGTCACCCCATCGAGGTGGTGGTCGCGCATCCACCCCCACCAGAACTCTCCGGTGGGCTCGTGAATCCACGGGAGGGATCGACCGAGCAGTTCGAACGCCTCCTCGAGATCGCCAGCAACGCCGAGATTCCCTTCCTGATGATGGGCGATTTCAACATGATTTCACTGCACGAGCGACATTCCGAACTGGAAGGGGCCGGACTCCAGGACGTATTCAGCCTCGTTGGAAGCGGAAACGGCTTCACCTATCCGGAGCGTGTTCCACCACTCCCTGACAGACTGGTTCGCCCGTTCATGAGGATCGACTACATTTGGGCGTCGGCGGACTGGGAGGCAGTTTCTGCGACCGTCGGCGATGATATTGGCTCGGATCATTTGCCGCTTGTGGCCCACATCGAACTCGTCGATGCGTCTGGTACCTGATCCAGGCCCACGCAGGTGCAGGCCGAATCAGCCTGTGAGGCGTACGGCCTTCTCATTGAGATCGTGATCGTGGTGGGAGATGGTCGCTTCGACATCCTCGTCTGCCACCAGCCTGGCGAGTACTGGCTTCGGGTAATCGTGGGTTGCAGTCCTCTCACCGCAGGACTCAATCACAGGAGTGACAGGGAACGCGATGGGTGGCGTGTTGTGGGGTCTGGTAGATGTCGCGCTCGGCCTGGTGTTCGTGCTCGCCGGGTTACGCCTGTTCATCGCTATCCTTCCCATGGGTGTGTTCCTCGTGGGCTGGTACGGGACAGGTATGGCGTTTTATCACCTGGGCGATGAAGGTGGATTACTTCAGACCTCACTCAGCGTCCTGGCGGGCCTGGCGGTGGGCATCGCACTCGCTGCGCTTTCGTACATGCTGTGGTATGTGGGCATGCTCATCCTCGTCGCAGCGACTGGCGCCACAATCGGTTCGGGCATACTGGCCGTATTCTCCGCCGAGGCGGATCGCCTCCAGTTCATCGTCGCCCTGATCGCTGCAGCCGTTGCCTTCTTCATCGCCTACGAGTTTTATGTTCCGACCTGGGTCGTCATGGTGGGAACATCCATGTTCGGGGCAATTGCCGCAGTCACTGGTGCGATGTTGGCCCTCAATCGGATCGAAATCGACGACCTTCAAAACGGCCCAGCGCTCGCAGCAGTCAACCATTCGTGGTTTTGGGGCCTTGCCTGGGCCGTAATCGCTTTCGTGGGCGTATGGGTCCAATACCTGACAGCGCGCAACACGGTCCTTCCAGAGGGCCGATGGACCATGCTTCAACCGAACGCCTATGCCAGAGTCGGACGCCGGTCGAGTCAACGACGCTCCTGAACATAGCAGCGCCACTCGTCAGCGCTGCAAGCGCGCGATGCTTGATGGCACAACCTCGATTTCCCGCGTGCCGCCAGGTC
>CAZSUN010000096.1:2904-14772 GCA_964610045.1 uncultured Sphaerobacteraceae bacterium | reverse complement strand
TCGGCGAGCCGCACGCGGTCGCCGGTCGTTGGACCGTAAAGATCGACGTACTGGCTGCGTGGGATCGAGAGGGTCACGACGCCACCTCCCCGAACCTGCCGTTGACCTGACCGTTGAAGCCGTGGATGTCGCGGCTGCCGCCAAAGGCGACCAGATCGACGGTACGCTCCTCTCCCGGCTCGAACCGCACCGCGGTGCCGGCCGGGATGTTGAGGCGGAATCCCCTGGCCATCTCGCGATCGAACGCCAGGGCGGCGTTGACCTCGTGGAAGTGAAAGTGCGAGCCGATCTGGACCGGGCGGTCGCCGGTGTGGCGGACGGTCACCGATACGGTGCTCCTGCCCGCATTCGCCTCGATCGGCGTATCGGCCAGCAGCACCTCCCCGGGAACCAACGCATCGTCGTGCGGGATCGGCTGGTGCAGGGTGACGAGCTTGGTGCCATCGGGGAAGGTCGCTTCGATCTGGACCTGGTCGATCATCGCCGCCACCCCGGGCAGCACGTCATCAGCCGTCAGGACGGCCCGCCCAAATGCCATCAATTCGGAGACGGAACGGCCGTCGCGAGCGCCCTCCGAAATTTCGTGGGAAAGGATCGCGACCGCTTCCGGATAGGTGAGTCTCAGGCCGCGGGCCTGCCGCTCGCGGGCGAGCTGCGCAGCGAGGTAGACAAGGAGCTTGTCCTGTTCGCGCTGGCTGAGATGCATGGTCGTCCCTTTCTACTGGCGATGCCCTTCACTGCCGTCAATAGTGCCGCATACGTCGAACCAGGGGGTGATAGGCAGCTGGCACGAAAGTTTGACGCGACATTGGTCGTCATGCATACTCCGGTGGTCTAGACCTCTTGACCAATGAACCGGTGTGCGATGGCATCGTCCGGTTTCGGAGCGCGCTGTGACCGATCTCATCTGGAGCGGGCCCACACCCAGCAAGCAGAGTCCCGTGCCGCTCTATTACCAACTCGCCGAAGCGATCGAGGACCGGATCGCCAGTGGCGAGTGGCAACCAGGCGACCGCCTTCCACCCGAGCGTGACCTTGCCGCCCAGGCCGGGATCAGCCGCATGACCGCTCGCCAGGCGCTGACCTGGCTTGCGGAACGCGGCGCGATCGAGATCCGGCACGGAATCGGCACCTTCGTCGCCCAACCCAAGCTCACCTCCGACCCGCTGCACCTGCTCGGCTTCACCGAACAGATGATGGCCACCGGCGGTGATGTCACCTCGACCGTGCTGGCGCAGGAAGTCCTGCCCGCCCCACGCCCTGTTGCCCGCGCGCTTGATCTCCACCCCGCCACCGGCGTCGTGCGGATCATGCGCCTGCGGTCGCTGAACGGCTCCCCGGTCCTGCTCGAAACCAGCTACTTCCCGCACGCCCGCTTCGCCGGGATCGAGCACGAGGACCTTTCGCATGCCTCCCTCTACACGCTGCTCCAGGTCGAATACGGCGTCCATCTCACCCATGCCCAGCAGTCGGTCGAGGCGGTCGGCAGCAACGCATTCGAGAGCTCCCTGTTCGGGATCGAACACGGCAGCCCAATGCTGCTGCTGGAAGGCGTCGCCGCCGACAGTGACGGCACGCCCGGCGAATACTTCAAGGCGGTCTACCGGGGCGACCGGTTCAAGTTCGCGCTCCGGGCGGCGGAATCCGTGGAGGAGTCACCGGAAGCGTCCCTCCCGATCGGCCTGGTGCTGACATGAATGGCCGGTATGACTACCCGTCCATCGTACCGGGTAGGGGCGGACCTGCCGCCGGTCGCACAAGGCACCTGGCCCACCGCGACGTAGACGGCTGTTGTCCGCCCACACACCCGCCGAGAGGCCGGGCGGACGACGGCCGCGACCGGATTCCGGTCTGGCCAGGTGTCGTTACCGGTCGCGACAGGTCCGCCCCTACAAATGGCTTTCGATCGATCCGATGGATGAGATGACAGGAGAACCACGAATGGCAACACCGGTTCGGATTGGGGTTATCGGCTGTGGCAGCGTGGGACGGTGGTCGTACATGCCGCGCGTCCACGAAATGAACCTGCGGGGCAAGCGGGCCGAAATCGTGATCGCCTGCGATGCTGATCCCGAGCGGGTGAAGGAGTCGCAGGACCTCTACGGCATCCCGCAGGGCACCACCGATTACCACGAAGTCGTCAACCACCCGGACGTCGACCTCGTGCTGGTGCTGACCTCGATGCCGTTGCATGGACCGATCGCGAAGGCAGGGTTGCTGGCTGGCAAGCACGTGCTGGTCGAGAAGCCGATGGCAATGACCCTGCCGGAGGCCGCCGAACTGGTCGAACTCTCGAAAACCAGCCCTGGTATCCTCGTCTGCGCCCCCCATGTGGTGCTCAGCCCGACCTACCAGGACATGTGGCGGTACATCCACCGCGGTGACCTCGGCGAGATCCATCTCGCGCGCGGCATGTACGGTTGGGCCGGTCCGTGGTGGGGGCCCTTCTTCTATCAGAAGGGGGGAGGGGCGATGTTCGATCTTGGGGTCTACAACGTGACCACCCTCACCGGCCTGCTCGGCCCGGCGAAGCGGGTTGTTGCGCTCAGCGGCATCGCGATCCCGGAACGAGAGGTCGATGGCAAGCCGATGGCGGTCGAAACGCACGACAACGCCCACCTGCTGCTCGACTTCGGCGATGCCTGCTACGCCTCGATCATGACCGGGTTCACCATGCAGGCCTACCACCCGGATGTCCCCGGCATCGAGGTCTACGGCAAGAAGGGCACCATCCAGATGATGGGCGAGGACTGGCTGCCGCGCGGGTACAAGGTCTACCAGAACAAGCACGGCTACTGGGAGGACCACTTCGGCGGCGGCTGGCACTGGACCGACGGCCTGCGGCACGCGGTCGAGTGCATCGAGAAGGGCACGAAGCCGATCGTGCAGCCGGAACACGCCTATCACGTGCTCGAAATCATGCTGAAGTCGATGGAGTCGGGCGATACCGGGCAGGCAATCCCGATCGAGAGCACCTTCGCCCCGCCCGCCTTCGATCTCGGCGTCGACGACGGCTCGCAGGCCCACCTCGTCCACGACCGGACCAGCGCGGAATGACCCGGCGGTTGTCATTCCGCGCTGGCGAGGAATCTATCGTCCATGCGTGTCGCCTGCCATGAATGATCGGGCGGTCGGCATCGACATCGGCGGCACCAAGATCGCTGCGGGGGTGGTGCACCTTGCGTCAGGCTGCCTGGAGGCTGCCTCGACGGTACCGACACCGGTCGCTGGCGGGGGAGACGCGGTGCTTGCCGCCTGCGTGGACCTCGTGCGCGGCGTGGATGCGACCGGGACGCTCCCGGTTGGGATCGCGGTGCCGGAACTCGTTGATCTCGGTGGCCGGATCCGGTCGGCCTACCAGTTCGACTGGCGGGAGACCGAAGTGGCGCCAGCGTTTCCCGGTCGCGCGGTGACGATCGCGTCCGATGTCCGGGCGGCAGCCCGGGCGGAAGCGGTGTTCGGAGCGGGGTCTCGCGCCGCCAGCATGCTCTACATAACGGTTGGCACCGGCATCAGTTCGACCCTCGTCATCGGCGGTGAGCCCTGGGCCGGGGCTCGCGGCAATGCGCTGGTGCTCTCCTCCGGTAACCTCGCCGCCATCGATGCGGCCACCGGAAACGTCGTGCGCTCGGTCCTGGAGGAATGGGCGGCGGGACCCGCCATTGTCGCCAGGTACGAGCAGGCGGGAGGGCAGGGCGGACGCACCACGGAGGAAGTGCTGGAACTGGCTGGTCAGGGGGACCCCATCGCCAAGCCAGTGATGGAGAACGCTGCCGAAGCGCTTGGCAGCGCGATCGGACAGGCCGTCAACATCCTCGACCCGGAGCGGATCGTGGTTGGCGGCGGGCTCGGCCTGGCCGGTGGCGCCTGGTGGGACCATCTCGTCGCCGCGACGCGCCGCTCGATCTGGAGTGACGAAACCCGTGAACTGCCGATCGTGCCCGCGCGATTGGGCCTGCAAGCCGGCATCGTTGGCGCGGCGCTGGCAGTTGGGGAGGCGCGGCGATGAGGGTTCGCGACATCCTGTCACTCCGATTGTCATTCCGAGCGCAGCGAGGAATCCCTCGGCGAAGCCGGTTCGACGGAGTCGGACGCATCGCAGACGGATATCGGCATCGGCCTTCGGCCGATTGTGCTTCGCACGGGGATCCTTCGGCTTCGCCTCAGGATGACGACTAGACGGTACAAATTACAGGAAGGAACGATGAACATGGCGCAGAACATCCTTGAGCGAATCGGCAATGGCGAGGTGATCCTCGGTGATGGGGGGTACCTCATCGAACTCGAACGGCGCGGCTACGTCGACAGTGGCTCCGGGCGAGAGAAGGTCGGGACCGGCAAGGGCAGCGGCCAGTTCACGCCAGAGGTGGCGATCGAGCACCCGGCCGCCCTGCGCGGACTCCACGAGGAGTTCCTGCTGGCTGGCTCGCAGGTGCTGCAAGCCCTGACCTTCTTCGCCACCAGGGAGAAACTTGGCCGCGCCGGGTATGGTGACGAGACCGAAGCCATCAACAACGCGGCGGTGAAGATCGCCCGCGAGGTGGGCGGCGACCAGGCATTGGTGGCTGGCTCCGTATCACGCACCCAGCTTTTCGAGCGCGAGGGCCCGTCTGCTGCCGGGCATGCGCGCGACCTCATCGCCGAGCAGGTCCAACTCCTGATGAGCGCCGGGGTCGACATCCTCATCCTGGAGACCTTCTTCCGGATCGACGAGATGCTGCTCGCGCTCGATGTGGTGAAGGATACTGGCGTCCCGATTATTGCCACCATGAGCTTCCGACCAACCACCGCCGAGAGCAGCGACGGGGTTTCGACCGCCGATTGCGCCGTGGCGATGGTCAATGCCGGGGCCAACCTGGTGGGCGCCAACTGCGAACAGGATCCGGAGCGGATGCTGCCCATCCTGCGCTCGATGCGGGCGGTGGTCGACGTGCCACTGGCCGCCCAACCGGCCGCGTTCCGCACCACCGACGAGACGCCCTGCTTCACGAAGATCCCGGAGTTCCCGGACGAACTGGAAACCGTGCAGACGTCCCGCCGGTCGTTCACCGATTTCGCCGCCCACGCTCACGATGAGGGCATCGGGTTCCTGGGCGGCTGCTGCGGCTGCAACGCCACCTACATCCGCGCCATGCACCGCGGCCTGCAAGCGTAAGGTATGAGAGCGAACGACATGCAACTCACCATTGTAGGGGCCGATCGGTCCGACAGACCATCCGCTGCCACCATCCCCCTGACCCCCTTCCGGCACGGAAGATGGAACCGTCAGGCCGTCCACCCCTACGTGGTTGGGTGTGATGTTGCCGACCCTCCGTGGTCGCCCTCGGCGAAGTTTGGTCGTTTGTAGGGGCCGACTCCATATCGGCCCGTTTGGGGAACGAAAGGTCTTCAATGCAGATTATCGTCGCGGACAGTCCCGAACACCTGAGCCAGCTGGGGGCGGACATCATCACGCGCACCCTGGCCACCAGGCCCGATGCTGCCATCCTGGTCGCCACCGGCAACACGCCAATGGGGGTCTACCAGGAGGTGGCGCGGCGGCAGCGTGCCGGTGAGCTGGACGCCCGCCAGGTCCGGGTCTTCCAGTTGGACGAGTACCTGGGACTCGATGGCCCGGACGACTTCCGCTCGCTCAACGGCTGGACCCGCCGCTCGTTCGTCGAGCCGCTGGAGATTCCCGACACCCAGGTGACACCGCTCCGCGCCGATGGCGACCTGGAGCAGGCGTGTGCGGACTACGATGCCGCTGTCGCCGCGGCTGGCGGCATCGACCTCGCAATCATGGGACTTGGTCCCAATGGGCACCTCGGGTTCAACGAGCCGCCCAGCGGACCTGACGCCCCAACGAGGGTGATCGATCTCGCCGAGGCGAGCGTCGAGAGCAACGCGGTTTACTGGGGCGGACGCGACCGGGTGCCGCTCAAGGCGATGACGGCTGGCATGAACGTGATTTTGGGGGCGCAGCAGATCGTGCTGGTCGTGGCAGGCGCGCACAAGCGGGACATCCTCGATCGTGCGCTCAATGGCCCCGTCACCGATGATGTTCCATCATCATGGCTGCAACACACGCCGAACGTGACGATCCTCGCCGACCGCGCCGCCCTCTCGCCCACGGCGTCGTGACGGGAAACAGGGGGAGCAGATGACTGTAGATACCTTCGGCAATTTCATCGAACACCGGCACGATGTGGAGCGCTCCGCCGCGTTGCTCAAGCGGCTCTACCTGGTCGAGCGCGAACTGATGCGCGCCCTCGCCGCGAAACACGTCGCCATCGAGAACTGGACGGCGAAGAACATCATGCCCCGCCACTGGTGGGTGGCCTCGCTGCACGCCGATGCCCTCCGCGAGCGGGTGCTGGAACTCCGCTACCCTCGCCGTGATGTCGACAAGGACCACGACCCGAACCTGACCGCCTTCCTCGCCGAACTGACGAAGGGCGAGGCCGATACCGAATTCCTGGCCGGGATCTACGGGGTGCTGCGCCCGGCCCTGGCCGGGGCCTATCGCGCGTACCTGGCGGAAGCCGACCCCATCGCCGACGCGCCCAGCATCTACAAGGTCGAGCACATCCTCTTCGATATCGAGCGCGCCGCCGCCGAGGATGCGGGGGTGCTCGCCAGCCTGCCACAATCCGAAGTCGAGGCCGCGCAACCGTGGGTCGAGTACCTGTCGGCCTTCATCGAAGCCATGGGCGGCATCCTTGGTGACGGCTCCACATCCCGGGTCGGGGTGGGGACGCCAGGCGATCTCCCGCTGGATCACGCCTGCGCCGGCCGCGAGACGTGGGTGGTCCCCGAAAAGTGCGTCCGCCCGCGCGAATTCCACCCGGCCCGGGTCGAGAGTCCCGGCCGGCCACCGGAGAATCACCGCGAGCAGCAAGTGTGGTATGCAATCGATCACGCCAATGAAGTCTGGGCGGCGGAAGCGCCGGCGGCATTCCTCTGGCAAATGCCGAAGATGCCGTGGAATTTCTTCACCGATGTCGCGCGCTGGAGCTACGACGAAATGCGTCACGCCCAGCTCGGCGCGCGCCGCCTTGAAGCTTGGGGCTTCGAAATGGGCGTCGATTACCCGATGGTGGGTGATCCGGTCGATGCCATCTACGAGAAGGGCGGTGGCCCGCTCGAAATCCTGGCCCTGCTCTACTACTTCGAAAAAGACGCCCCCGCTCACCGGATGGTGACGAAGAAGGAATTCGGGGCGATGGACGACTCCGACACCGCGATCGATACCGACTACGACTGGGCTGACGAGGCGATTCACCTCAAGTACGGCTTCACCTGGCTCCAGCACATCGTTGGCGCCGACAAGCCGGACGAGTTGAAAGCCCTGGTCGAACGCGCCGGCGGGATGTGGAACACCTGGGTCGCCGAGCGTTGGGACAAGGGGGAAGACCTGTACGGCCCGTACATGGAGCGGATCGAGGCGCGCATTCGCGAGGCTGAGGCCGCCCAGGGTGCGGGCGCGTGATGACGGTTCAGACGATGGTCCGGATCCGCACCGCCGATGGCGACGCCTTCGATGTCGAGCCCGGCGAGATCGTGCTCGACGCGGCGATGCGCCAGGGGGTGCCGATCCCGTACTCGTGCCGCAGCGGCACCTGCCGCACCTGCCTTTCGAAGGTGCTCTCGGGCCGCATCGAGCACGAGGAAGAGTATGCCGACGACCTGATGATCAGCCCGGCCGAAGTGGCCGCGGGATTCCGGTTGCTCTGCTCCTCGCTGGCGTTGGAGGACAGCGAGGTCGAGTCCGGCTGGTAAGGGACTGTATGGCGTTCGCTTGTTGGGGAAGGAGGAATCCTACGCTCGCCTCGCATTCGTGGGACGGACCCCGCGTGGTCCGCCGCGATGACGTTTCCGACCGGGCGTCATGCCGATCGGGTAGGGAATGGCTAGCGGCGCACAACAGCTCACTGAACCGGATGGTGCCTGCGCCGCGCATGCCCTTCCGGTAGCTGCAACACCCGAACATAGGGCCGACACGGGGTCGGCCCCTACAAACGACCGAGGATGGCGACCACTGGGTTGCTGTTCCGGAATGAAGAGGTTGGAGGAACTCCCATGACCCGGTACCGTATTCCGCAACACCACCTCAACCGCCGTAACCTGATGCTCGGCGCGGCCGGCACGGCGGGTGTCGCCGCCTTCGGCGCATCACGCATGGCCCCGGCCCTTGCCCAGGACACCGTCAACCTCCAGTTCTGGACCCCCGGCGGCTCCACGACCTTCTGCGACGGGTTCACCGAGATCGGCGCCGCATACGAAGCGGTCGTCGGCAACGTCCACATCGAGAGCGTCACCTGCGGCGTTGGCGATCAGAGCTTCGACGAGATGTTCCTGGCCAGCATCGCGGCCGGCAACCCCCCCGATGCCACCATCGTCTGGAGCTCGCCGATCGCCTACGCGGTCACCGGCGCCCTGCAACCGCTCGACGACTGGCTGGCGAATTCCCGGTACTCGCAGGTCGAGAACTGGCCGGCGAACGTGCTTGCCAGCTGTCAGATCGACGGCCAGACCTACGGATTGCCGGTGGCTGCCGGAACGTACGCGATGATCTATAACCAGGAACTCTTCGAGGAAGTGGGACTGCCCTCTGGCCGGGCCGATTTCCCGAAGACCTGGGACGACCTGCGCGCCGCGTCCGCCGCGATCACGCAGTGGGACGGCGATACGCTCGTCCGGATGGGCATGATGCCGCCGCAGCAGAATGTGGAGTTCCCGATTTGGGTCGCCACCAACGGCGGCCAGATTTACGACGCCGAGAACTACACCTACAACATCAATTCCGATGCGGCCATCGAAACCCTGACTGCCTTCGTTGCCTGGCTCGACGAGGAATACAAGGGCGACCTCATCGCGGTCAATCTCGCCAACAATTGGACGGAAAACGTGGTCGACGGTCGGCCGCCGACGTTCCAGAACGGGTTGCTGGGGATCCAGGGCAACGGTTTCTGGGTCACCGGCGAGTACTACAACCAGGTCGCTCCGGAAGCGCCCAAGGTCGAGCGGTGGGATGTCGCGTCGTACCCGATCGGTCCCAGCGGCACTGCCACCGCCTCCGGCTACTGGCCGAACTGGGCGGTCGTTCCCTCTGGCGCCGCGCATCCGGAAGAGGCGTTTGGCTACATCGACTACATCGGTGGTCCCGAAGGCATGGAGATCTGGTTCAGCAAGATTCCCGACCTGCCGACCAACGCCAACGTCCCGCTGATGGTGCCGCCGAAGCTGGAGGAAATGCGGGGCACGGAGACCGCCACCGGCATTACCGAATTCTTCCGATCCCAGCTCGAGGTGGCGATCCCGATGTGGACCTCCCCGGTCCAGAACTACGCAAATGACCAGCTCCAGCGCGCCATCGACCAGGCCTACGCTCACCAGGGCGAACCGGCTGACTTGCTGGCGACTGCCCAGGAGGCCTGCCAGACCGAGCTCGATCGCGTCATGGCCAGCCGCTCGTAGGCCGTCGAATCCGTTGGGGGCGACCATCCGTGATCGCCCCCAACGCGCCAGTCGTACGGGCGGACCTGGATCGGCCGGGTGAGGCATCTGGCCATTCGCGCAACAGCCGATCCTGTCGTCCGCCCTGATGTCGTGATTGGGGGCGGACGACAGCCGCGACCGGATCTCGGTAGGGCTGCGTGCCATGTGGGTCGCGGCAGGTCCGCCCGTACGTGTGGTGAGATCAGGTTCGGCGGTCGAATCCCGGCATCGCGGCAGATACGGCAATCGGCAAGGACAGGGATATGGCAGGAACCGCACTGGCACAACCGAAGGCAGAACGCCGGTTCCGGCCCGGCAGGCAGAGAATGGGACCGCTCGCGCGCCACGAGGCGCGGGTTGGCCTCCTCTTCTGCCTGCCCTGGATCGTCGGGTTGGTCATCTTCCTTGCCTACCCGGTCATCTACTCCTTCTATCTCTCCTTCACCGAGTACAACATCATCCAGCCGCCGCGCTGGATCGGCATCGAAAACTACCGCACGATGTTCACGATCGATCCCCTCTTCATGACGTCCGTCAGGAACAGCGCGTATTTCGCCGTCATCTCGGTGCCGCTGCGGCTGGTCATTGCGTTCCTCCTCGCCCTCATGCTGGCGATGGACACGAAGTTCATGGGCGCCTACCGAACCTTGTTCTACCTGCCGGCCCTGGTGCCGCCGGTGGCCGGCACCATCGTCTTCATGCTGATGTTCGATCCTCGCTACGGCCTCATCAACCAGTTCCTCGGCCTGTTTGGGGTTGAACCGATCGCCTGGCTGCTCGATCCGCAATGGTCGAAACCGGCGATCATCCTCCTCAGTCTCTGGACCCTCGGCGCCGATTCCCTGATCTTCCTCGCCGGGCTCAAGGATGTGCCGCAGGACGTGCTCGATGCCGCCTCGATCGATGGCGCGGGCGTCTGGCGGCGGCTGCTGAACGTTACCCTGCCGCTGATCACGCCGGTCATTCTCTTCAACCTCGTCATGGGCATCATCGGCGCCTTCCAGATCTTCGCCCAGGCGCTGATCATCGGCGGCACCAATGGCGAGCCGCTCGATTCGACCCTGATGTACATGGTGCTGCTGTACAAGAATGCCTTCCGCTACTTCAACATGGGGTACGCCTCGGCCATGGCGGTGGTCCTGTTCGTCGCGGTGCTGCTGCTGACCCTGGTGATCTTCCGCACCTCCCGGTACTGGGTCTACTACGAGGGAGACAACCGATGAGCGCCTCTACCAACCCCACCCATCGGCCTGGTCGCTGGCGGCGCTGGTTGCCGGTCACCCTGCAGCACCTGCTCCTGGCCGGGGCCGCGGCGGTGATGCTGGTGCCCTTCTACTGGATGGTGATCTCGTCGCTGAAAACCAACATCCAGATCTTCTCGCAACCGGTGGATTGGTGGCCGTCGCCGCTCCTCTGGAGCAACTACAAGGACGCCCTCACCTACCCCGGCTTCAACTTCCTTCGCCTGCTCTGGAACTCCATCTACTACTCTGGACTGTCGATGGTCGGGACCGTCGCCAGCAGCGCGCTCGTTGGCTACGGGCTCGCGCGGTTCCGGTTCCCGGGGCGCAACCTGCTCTTCGCGGTCACGATTGCGACTCTGATCATCCCCGGTGTGGTGACCTTCATTCCCACCTATGTGCTGTTCCAGAAGATCGGGCTGCTCGGCTCCTACGCGCCGCTGATCCTGCCGGCATTCCTCGGCAATGCGTTCTGGATTTTCATGCTTCGGCAGTTCTTCCTTGGCATCCCGGGCGACCTGAGCGATGCGGCGCGCATGGACGGCGCCAACGAACTCCGCATCTTCTGGGAAATCATGCTGCCGCTGGTGAAACCGGCGCTGATCGTGGTCGCGGTCTTTACCCTGCTGGCGACCTGGAACGATTTCTTCGGACCGCTGATCTACCTCTCCGATCCCGACAGCTACCCGCTCAGCCTCGGTCTCTACTCGTTCCGCGCCCAGCGCAGCACCGAGTGGGCCATGTTGATGGCGGCCTCGGTGCTGGTGACGCTCCCGGTCATCCTGCTCTTCGCGGTCGGCCAGCGCTACTTCATGACCGGCATCAAAACCACCGGCCTGGTTCGCTGAACCACCCGCGTTCGGCCACACCGCGCTGTTTACCAATCGTAGGGGCGGACCTACGGTTCCACTTCCCGTGCCGGGAAGTGGCCAGGGGTTGGGTAGCGACCATGAATGACACGTGGCCTGCCGGGATATGGTCGCGGTTGTTGTCCGCCCGGCCTCCGGTGTCCATCACGCGGATGGGCGCTGCTCGCGTATGCCCTCCCGCGACAGGTTGGCCTGGATGCGGGAGGACACACGCTCGGCTGACGCCTCGCTGGTCCTCCCCTACGTGTGGGTGTGACGCCGGTCGATCTCAATCCGGG
>CAZSUN010000096.1:0-2804 GCA_964610045.1 uncultured Sphaerobacteraceae bacterium | reverse complement strand
ATCCGGGCGTCGATGCCGAGCCGGCCCAGCCCACGGCCGTCGGCCAGGTTGACGAGCCGGATCGCGGCGGGATCAGCGGTCAGCGTGAACCGGCAGAGGCAGCGTTGCGCCAGCACCCGTTCCGAGACCAGGCGAAACCCGAGGCTGGCGTCGACCATGCTTGAGCCGAACGTCTCGATGAACGCCGCGAACGGATCGGTGGCGAGATAGAGCACGCCATACTCGCTGCCTGGCGCGTTGAACCGGTCCGCGATGATCGCGTGGTTGAACGCTGCCGGTGCTCGCGCCGGATCGAGCCGGTGGCACCGGTAGAGGTCCGTGCCGGATTCGGCCAACGACAGGACCGGGAGCTGCCGGGCGGCCAGGTCTGCCGGTGGAAGCGGAATCGACTCGGGTGATGGCGCGCCAGCCACCCTCAGGCGGCCGATGGTTCGCCGTACAGGCCCGCGGCCACGACCACGGCATCAAGGTCGCCGGCGCGGAGGGCGTCGAGCGGCCGTCGGCCGTCGAGCCAGGCGTTCCCATTCAGCATGAACGCCATCTGAACCCACGGTCCGGTATCGCCGAGCGCCTTCAGGGTGCGATCGAGACCGGGCAGCACCCCACCGTTGCCGAATTGCCACGCCGGGTAGCGGTAGCCGCGGCGACCCAGCGGCACCGCGAGCAGGGTGCCCCGCTTGCGCCGGTTGTCGATCGCCTGCCGGGTCACACCAAGCACCTGCCCCGCCTCTTCCGAGGTGAGCGTGCCGCCTTCTGCGGTGAGCAGGCGTTCGCGAACGCCGAGCCCGCGCAGCCGCGCGACCGCAAGCGGGTCACGCTCGACCAGGTAGGCCAGCGCATCCGGCTGGCTCAGGAGCCGCAACAAGACCGCGTAATCGGACGGCGCGCCGAGCACATCGCGCAGCGACTGGCTGCTGTTCTCCCGGGCAAGCCGTGTCACCGCGCCCAGGATGCGGGCGACCGGGTCGTCCTTCGCCTGTTGCTCGCTGACGACGGCCCACAGGTCGGATGTCGCTTCCAGCGTGTCGTCCGGCGTCGAGGAGGCGAGGGCGGTCAGGTGGTCGATGAGTTGGGTTCTGGCGCGCAGGGCCATCGCGTTCTTCCTGCCTGGTGCCCGCCCCTTGACGTAACGGCACGGACATCAGTTGCATGTATGCATTGTTACTTCGGTCATGCAAACTTGCAACCGTCTCACGCGGTGCGTCCCCACGGATCGACGATTTGGACGTCAATCGTAGGGGAGGATCAAGCGGACGCAACCGAACACAGTGTCCACATGAACGCTGCTTGCGCGTAACCTCCCCATCTCGCTGATACCGAACCAGGGAGAACCAACGTGGTTACGGTGAACCGGTCCAGGAAAGCCTCTTCGAGTTCGATCTTGACGAATCATCCCATCGCCGGATCCGCCGCGATCTCCGCAGGCGGATCGGACCGGACGACAAGGTGCGCGTATCTGCCCGCTCTGGGCCGGCTGCGCGGTTCAGGCCGACAATGCCCTGGGGGGCCAGCGACCCGTTGTGCCAACGGTCTACGTCGCCTGATCGCCGGATCTCCATGGCACATTCACGGCAGGTTCACACCGCCACGCCAGACTCCAGGAATGGGGATGGTCATCCCCCACGGGAACAGCCCGTGTGACTGGAGTTCGCGAGGATTGCTGCCATGAGAACGCGCTGGATCGTGCTGACCGCCCTGCTGCTCGTGATTGCCGGCGGCATCGCCGCGGCGATCTACTGGGGCAAGCCCGGTGACTGGCCGGATCGCCACAACCGGGTGGAGGTGGTGCGGGTGGTGAACGACGACGGCACCACCGTTGCCGGTACCGGCGACACGGTCGTCCTGGTCCGCGACCGGGGCTTCTTTCCGTTCGGGTTCTTCTTCGTGCCGCTCGGGTTCCTGTTCTTCTTCCTGGTTTTTCGCACGATCTTCCGGGGACCGGGCCGGTGCGGTCCTGGACCGGCCGGCCCGTCGGCCGCCTGGCTCGACGAATGGCATCGTCAGCAGCACCAGGGATCGGACCAGTCCACCCAGCCGGGACAGCCGCAGACCTGATCGCGTTCCCGCGATCGACGATCATCAACGCCGGGGAAAAGCTGCCCCGGCGTTGCGCGCATGTGGTGGTTGCTCGTACTCCAGCTCAGCCGTCGACGAAATCGGTGTCGGCGCCGGCGGCGAGCGCGGCCAGACCGGCGCTGGCGATACGGCTACCGTCTGCCAGGGCGTAGCCCGGGGTCGGGCGAGCGGGAGTACGCAGGGCAGGGTTCGCCTTGCGCAGTTCTTCGTAGCTGGCGGTTGCCTGTTCGAACCGGGCCGGATCGCGGTCGTTGCCATCCTTGGCTGCAAACACGCCCATCACCCGCTGCGAGGTGCCATATTCGGTCAGGGGGCGGCGCACCGGCTCGGTCGGCATCGGCACCGGCAATTCGTTGTGACCGGGAACCGACAGGCGGTCGGGTACCTGGCCCGGCACTTGCGGTGATCTCGCGGCGCCCGGCGCGTGCGGGTATCTCGCCTTGCTCGGGTCCAGTTCGTCGCCGACCTTCGCCATCGTCTTCAGCACGAACGCCATTGCTCTCGCTCTCCGCCATCCCGCATCGTCGAACAAGGGCGCGTCGCGCCCAATCGTTGCCCCGATTCTACCAGTTGCCGGCTCGCCGCCGCGACCGCCTCGTACGGACCGATCCCGTGTCGGTCCGCCTGATTTACGAGGATTCCTCTGTTCTCTATCCTCTTTCCTCATCCGATCACGGTCGCTCGCCGAAAAGTTCGGTGCCGGGGCGCAGGTACTGCCGCGCCACCTC
>CAZSUN010000095.1:0-15243 GCA_964610045.1 uncultured Sphaerobacteraceae bacterium | reverse complement strand
ACCTCGTCGTCAAGCAGACCGGCCTCCTCAATACCCCGCTGGCGATGATCATTCCCGGCGCCCTCTCGGTCTACAACATGATCATCACCCGGACGTTCTTTCAGCAAACCATTCCGGACGAACTCCTCGAAGCGGCACAAATCGATGGCGTCTCCGACTTCCGGTTCGTCTGGGATGTCGTGTTGCCGCTTTCGGGTCCAATCGTCGCGGTCAACGCGCTGTTCTACGCCGTGGCCCACTGGAACGCCTTTTTCAGCGCCCTGATCTACCTCACCAACCCCAATCTCTTTCCGCTCCAATTGGTGCTTCGCGAAATCCTCGTCCAGGACAACATCGATCCCGCCACCATGCAAAACATTCAGGAGGCGCTGGCACGCCAGGAACTCGCCAGGGTGCTCAAGTACGCCCTGATCGTGGTGGCAACGATTCCCGTGCTCGCGATCTATCCGTTCGTGCAGAAGCATTTCGTCCGCGGCGTGCTGATCGGCTCGCTCAAGGGTTGATTCGATCGTCACTGGCGAAAGGACAGACAGGCATGCAACCATCGGTCGATCCGACGACAGCAAGTCCAACCACCCGGGCTATGGCTGCGGAGGCCCTCCACTACACCCCGCGCCGGCGTGGACGCTGGCAATCGTTCCGCAACAGCTGGCAATTGTGGGTCATGATCCTGCCCCCCATGATCTGGCTCATCGTGTACCAGTACATCCCGATCTGGGGGGTGCAGATCGCCTTCCGCGATTACACCTTCGTCAATGGCATCACCGGCAGCGAGTGGGTTGGCCTGAAGCACTTCGACAAGTTCATCCACCAGTACAACTTCTGGCAGATCATCCGCAACACCCTGATCCTGAACATCTACTCGCTCATCGCCGGGTTCCCATTGCCCATCATCCTGGCCCTGGCACTCAACTCGGTGGCCCGCCAGTGGTTCAAGAAGACCGTGCAACTGGTGAGTTACGCACCGTATTTCATCTCGGTCGTGGTCATCGTCGGCATGCTCTTCCAGTTCGTCGCCACCCAGGGGTTCTTCAATCAGGTCCTTGGCCTGTTCGGCGTCGAGCCAATCAATTTCATGGGCGATCCGAAATACTGGCGGTCGCTCTACGTCTGGTCGGGTGTCTGGCAGAATGTCGGCTTCGGTTGCATCATCTATCTCGCCGCGCTCGCCGGCATCGACCCCACCCTCCACGAAGCCGCCATCCTCGATGGCGCCAACCGCCTGCAACGCATGCGGGATATCGACCTGCCGGGCATCATGCCGGTAGCCATCATTCTGCTCATCCTCAATATGGGGTCGTTACTCAGTACCGGGTTCGAAAAAGTGATCCTGATGCAAAACAACCTCAACAAGGGCGTCTCCGAAGTAATAGACAGTTATGTCTACAACGTCAGTCTCGCTGCGCCAATCCCTCAGTGGTCCTACGCTGCTGCCGTCGGACTGTTCAAGTCCGTTGTGGCACTGATCCTGCTCGTCGCCGTCAATCAGCTGGCACGGCGGCTAAAGGTCGCCTCGCTCTGGTGATCGTCCACGCCAACCGCCCGTCGTCGTGTGCAAGGAGGTGAACCAGCAGCGACACAAAGCACCAAACGAGCCTGAACACCACAGGCAAACAACACCACCCAAACGCCAGGATCCGGTCACGGGTCCCGGCAATCAGAAAGGGAACGCGACCATGTCGGACCACGAACAGCACTCGCAGATTGATGGCTCACCCAGCCTGAACCGCCGGAACCTGGTGGCGGGCGCCGCCGCTGCCGGAGCCGCCGCCCACCTCGTGGCCACGGTCACCCCGGCAGGGGCACAGGAAGCGACCCCGATCAGCGTCGATCCTGGCACTCCCCCGGTCGCAATCTTCGAGTCGCTCCACGAGTACCCGCTGGTCACCGAACCGAAGAAGTACCGGATTTTCATCACCGACGAGTCTCCCGACCGTGTGACCAACGAGTTGACGACCTGGATGCAGGAGCGAACCGGGATCGAAATCGAGTGGCTGGTGGTGCCGGCCGAAGGCGCCATCGACCAGATGACCCTGCAATTGGCGGGCGGCGACCTTCCGGATGCGTTCATGGGCCTGCTCTGGACCCCGATCACCCCGACACAGCTAGCCGTTTATGGCGAGCAGGGGCTGTTCATCGACCTCAAGGAGTCGATGGGGACGAACGCCCTCAACTTCACCGAATTGTCCAAGACCCTGCCGGAAGCCGTCTCGATGGTCACCGCTCCATCCGGCGCGATCTATTCGATGCCGCAGATCAACGACTGCTATCACTGTTCGATGCCGCAGAAGTTCTGGATCAACAAGGTCTGGCTCGACAACCTTGGACTCGCGATCCCGACCACGCCGGACGAGCTGAAGGCTGCCCTCCAGGCATTCAAGGACGGCGATCCCAACGGCAACGGCGAAGCGGACGAAATCCCGATGACGGTCAGCGCGACGACCAGTCTCGGCGATCTCGACCTCTTCCTGATGAACCCGTTCCAGTTCTCGCCCGGCGATCCGTGGATCTACGTCCAGGATGGCCAGTGCGTCGCGTCGTACACGCAGGATGGCTGGCGAGAGGGCGTCAAGTACATGCGCGACCTCTACGCCAACGGGCTGCTCGACAACGATTCGTTCACGCAGTCGTACGACGACATGCTGGTGAAGACGCGCGACCCGAACATCGCCCGGGTCGGCGCCGAGCCGTCGTTCTGGAAGGCGACGCACCAGGATTTCAACGGCCCATATTTTAAGGAATTCGTTGCCATCCCGCAGCTCATCGGGCCAACCGGCCTGCAGCAGACCTACCGCAGCTACCGTGTCGGTGGCGTGGGCGGTCTGATGATCACCAACGCCTGCGAGGATCCCGATACGCTCGTGAAGTGGGCGGACACCCTCTACGAGACCGAAGCCACGCTGCGGGTGGCGCGAGGCACCCCCGGCACGAACTGGCGCTGGGCCACCGAGGGCGAAACGGGCATCAACGACGAGCAGGCGATCTGGGCGTTCATCCAACAGCCGGCCGGCGTGATGGACAACGAGACCCCCACGAACTGGTCGGAGCTTTGCCCGATGTGGTTCTCGATGGATCTTCGCCACGGGCAGGCGGTGGTTGTCCCCCGCAACGACGAGACGGAAACCATCCTCTTCGACGCCACTCACGACATGCAGGAACCGTGGGCTGTGCCCTCCGAGATGGTCTTGCCGCCCCTCTTCTTCACCTCGGACGAAGCGAACGTGATCGCGCTGAGCGGCGCCGGTGTCGGCGACCTCGTCAAGCAGCAATACACCGCCTGGGTCACCGGCCAGGGCGATCCCGACGCAGACTGGGACGCCTACCTCGAGCAACTCCGGTCAGTAGGGTTCGATGAACTGCTGGCAACCTACCAGCAGGCTTTCGACAACCGCGCCAGCTGACAGGACCGCCAGGTCATCCAGCCGGAGGGAGAGGGCAGACCAGTTGGTCTGCCCTCTCACGCTTTCGGTTTCGCCAGGGATACCCGCCACGAACGTTGTCGGGCGCGGCGACCGAATTCCGCCGGAACCTGTTGACGCCTTTTCGGTTGCCTGCTAGTATCGCGATCAATCGATAATAGTTTATTCAACCGCCGCGAACGTCATCAGGCTGACGCAGCGCGCAGTGGCATGAAGGGGGGTGCAATCTCGCTGGTTCGCCTGCGATCGCGACGCTGGTTGCTGAAGCCACGCCGACCTGTTTGCTCATCGCCTACCTGCCAAAGGGAGACATCCGAAAATGGTGAGTTTGCCGAACCCCAATCTCAACCGCCGCACCCTCGTCGCCGGCGCCACCGCAGCCGCCGTGGCCGGTACAACCCTCGCCCCGTCAGGCCCCGCTGCTGCGTCAAGCCGGCAACTCAGTGGCAAGATCCGGATGGAGGCGCACGACTACACCCCCACAGAGTCCATGGAGAAGTCGGACAACAATCCGATTCCGCACGATGCGCTTCAACGGGTGGCTGACCAATACATTGCGGCCAATCCTGACGTGGAGATCGAGTTAATCCGCATCCCACCGGGCACCAACTCACGCGAATGGGTCGTGACACAGTTGACCGGCGGCACCGCTCCGGAGATCGTCTGGTCCCAGAGCTTCGACACCAACCGCGATGTCGGCAAGGGCTGGTGGATCAACATCCTCCCCTTCATGGAGCAGCCGAATCCGCACGTCGCGGCGGGCGAACCAGGGAGCGAGCGCTGGATCGACCAGTTCTTTGAAGCGCCAACCGGCGCCAAGTTCGCGCCCAACGGCGAACTGTACGTGGTCCCCTACGACCTGGTCACCACGTTCTTCTTCTACAACAAGTCTCACTTTGCCACCGCCGGGGTCGAGGTCCCAACCACCTACGCCCAGCTTCTTGAGGTCACCCAGAAACTCAAGGATGCCGGCATCGTTCCCTACAACGGCATGCAGTGGTCGCGCCCGCAACTCGGCGAAATGCTGATCGGCGCCTGGGCGGATCAGATCGAGCCCACCGGTGCGGCTGGCGCTTACACCCAGAAGGATATTGCCCTCGCGATCCTCGATGGCATCTACGACGCCACCAAGCCGGAATACAAGGAGTGGCTCCGGTTGATGAAGGATGGAGTCCCGTTCTGGTCCGAGCAGTGGGCGGCGGATGCTGACACCACGAAGTTCGATCTTCAGTTCTCGCAGGGACGCCTCGGCATCTACGAAGACGGCAGCTGGCGGTTCGGCCTTCTCAATGCGAACGACCAGCTCGATTTCGAGTGGGGCTCGTTCTTCATGACCACGCTCGAGGTGGGCACAGGCCCTGGTCAGTCGGAGTACGCCACCGGCCTGCCGGCACCGGCGATCGGGGGTGCAACCGCGAACCAGTTCGCGATCACCAGCACAGCCGAACAGACCGGAACGGTGGAACTCTGCGTCGACTGGCTGCAATATATAACTGAGCCCGCGAATGCGTCATTGATCATCGGCGAGCTTGGCCAGTTCCTGCCCAACATCAAGGGGGTTGACGTCAACGAGGACCTGCGTGGTCCGCTCGAAGCCGTCTCTTCCGGCGTCGGCGAGGCTGCCATGATCGCCTACGGCGACAAGATCGACGCCGAGGCCGGCGCCCAGATCGACACTGCCGTCAACAACTTCCTGCTGGGTCGCGCGGAACTCGACGAGACCGCCGAGACCATCCAGGGGCTGCTCTACGCCCAGGCAGAGGCAGCCGCCGATGCCAACGGCTGGCGCTAGTCGCACACGGCGTCGCGAGCGAGGCGGGGATGGCAATCATCCCCGCCTCGTGTCCGGGTCCAGCTCACAGGAAGCCAGCCCATGCAAGCCTCGGTGACCACTGCCACGATTCGTCCGCGAAAACGTTCGCTCTGGGAACGAATCGTCAGGGCGAAGTTCTATTACTTGTTGCTGACTCCCTGTTTCGTCCTGCTCTTCCTCTTCAGCTACTACCCGGCTTTCCTGGCCCTGTGGGGATCGATATTCACGCTCGATTACGGACGCGATGGCGAGTTCATCGGTCTCAAGAACTTCACCGACCTTCTGAGCGATGTGCGTTTCACCACTTCCGTCAGGAATGTCATTCTGCTCACAATCTTCGGCACAATCACCGCCATCACGATCCCGGTATTTGTCGCCGAGTGGATCTTCCGGCTCAAATCAGATCGCGCCCAGTACTGGTACCGGATCGTCATGGTTTGGCCGGCCATCGTGCCGGGTCTGGTCACGCTCCTGCTTTGGCAGTTCATCTATGACCCCTACTATGGTCTCCTGAATGCGCTTCTTGACGCCGTTGGCCTGGACCAATGGGCAACGACAGCCTGGCTGGCTGATCCGGATCTCGCGCTCTACGCCCTGATGTTCTCCGGATTCCCGTTCGTTGGTGGTATCGGCGTTCTCATCTACCTCGCGGGTCTCCAGTCGATCTCTGTCGAGATCTATGACGCCGCAAAGCTCGATGGCGCCTCCGGCATGCGGCAGTTCTTCACCATCGACCTGCCACTGATCAAGGGCCAGATCCGCCTCAACATGGTGCTCTCGATCATCGGTGGCATCCAGGCCCTGACCGGACCACTCGTGCTGACGAGGGGTGGGCCGGTCGACGCAACGCTCGTGCCGGGCCTCTACATGTATGAACTCGCTTTCACCTACGGCCGGCTCGGTTACGCCTCGGCCATTGGCGTGTACATCTTCATCGCCGTGCTCGTGTTGACGATCCTGAACATGAAATTGTTCAGGGACAAGGACTAACAGGCAAGCGGCGAGACGGAGGGTTCGACGTGGCAATCGATACAGTGCCGGCAACCGACCAGCCAGATGTCACTACGCATGGCGGGTCGACGACATCATTCGGCCGGATGATGCGGGATGACTGGTGGAAGCACCTGCTGTTAATCCTCATCAGCATCTTCCTGTTTTATCCGTTCATCATGACGCTGATCATTTCCTTCAAGAGCATCAACCAGTTCAACGTCGATCCATTCGGCATCACGTTCCCACTCCACTGGTCAAACTACCAGGAAGCGGGCGAAGTCGTGTTGCCCTACGTCTGGAACAGCATCGTCGTCTGCGGCATCGCCTGCGTTCTGGTGGTGATTATCGGCGCGCTAACCGCCTACACATTCGCCAGCTACGAATTTCCGGGCAAGGAGTTTCTCTACTACTTCATCCTGATGCTGCTGATGATTCCCGGTATCCTGACCCTGGTGCCCACATTCGTGGTCGTCCGTAACCTGCACCTGCTCGACACCAACTGGGCGTTGATCCTGCCGTGGGTGTCCGGCGGTCAAGTCTTCGCCATCTTCATCCTGCGCACGTTCTACGAGGCGATGCCGAAAGACCTCTTCGAGGCAGCCAGGCTGGATGGAGCGGGTGAACTGGCGATCTTCGCCCGGATCGCGGTCCCGCTCTCCCAGTCGATCCTGGGCGTGGTCGCGATCTTCAACATCCTCGGCACCTGGAACGACTTCCTCTGGCCGTTGGTGACGATCAGCACCCAGGACAAATACCCGCTGGTCCTCGGCCTCTACCGGTTCCAGTCGTCGTACTACACGGTCTGGGGGCCGCTGATGGCGGGCTACGTCATCGGCACCATACCGCTCGTCATCCTTTTCGCCTTCACCAGTCGCCTCTTTGTCCAGGGGCTCGCCGCAGGTGGGATCAAACTGTGAGTCAACAATCGAACGCGAATGCCCCGGCCTACCGCGCGGCGATCATCGGGTGCGGGCGCATGGCGCATGGTCACGCCCGCGCCTACCTCGACGATCCGCGTACCGAACTGGTGGCCTGTGCCGACATCTTCGCAGAGGCGGCTGACTCGTTCGGCAACGAGTTCGGCATCTCGAAGCGATTCACCGACTTCGGCGAGATGCTGGATGCGGTGAAACCAGATGTCGTCAGCATCTGCACGCACCACCAGCTGCACGCACCGATGACGATCGAGACGGCAAACCGGGCGCAGCCAAAGGCGATCCTCTGCGAGAAACCGATCGCGCTGGATCTGGAGTCAGCAGACGCGATGATCGCCGCCTGCGACTCGGCGGGAACCCTGCTGGTGGTCGGCCACCAGCGACGGTTCGATCCGCAAACGGCTGCCGTGAAGCGGGCGCTCGATGCAGGCACGATTGGCGAGGTGATTTCCGTCGAAGCCTTCGGGCATCCGCGTTCGAGCCTGCTCGTCGATTCCACCCACACGGTGGACCTGGTGCGATACCTGCTCGGATACCCGAAGGGCGCCTGGGTGATCGGCCAGATCGACGGCTCGGAGCACCGCTCGGCCTGGGGCCAGCAGATCGAGGACTGCGCTGTCGGCGTAATCGGGTTCGAGAACGGCGGCCACCTGCTGCTCGGGGCCGGCTCGTTGATGGGAGACTCGCCCGACGACCGCATCTCGATCTCCCCGCAACCGGTATCGGGTGGGACGTACCATCGTATCGTCCTGCATGGCACGCGCGGGCGTCTGGTCCTCAACGGAGATCGGCCCAACGACGATCAGCCACTGGTGACCCTGCACCGTGGTGACGATGTTGAGGTTCTTTTCGCGGCAGACGCATTCGATCCCACGCACTCGTCGGTGACGAGCGAAGTCGGCGTGATGATCGACTGCCTGCAACAACCGGGCCTGACGCATGATCTGAACGGCCGCAACGCGCGCGACACGCTGGAAATCCTGATGGCGATCTACGAGTCGTCCCGCCAACGACGGGCGATGCGCCTGCCGTTGCAGACGCCAGATAACGCGCTGATCACGATGCTCGCCGAAGGTGTGGTGTAGCGCTGCGTAACCCAATCGGCACCCAGTCGTAGGGGAGGACCAAGGCGCTACGCGCCTTGGTCCTCCCATCGTGCAACCCGCGATCCGGGAGGACACGCGCGAGCATCGGCCATCATGACACCGCCGCCGCCTGTGCTCGCTTGGTCCTCCCCTACGAGACTACGGAACGGCGCAGAGTTCACCCGAATTCCGGTGTGACACCGATGGTCGGGTGATCATTCGGCCGTCAGAACGGGCCGGATTCGGCGTCAGATGGTGAGGCGCGGGTCGAAGGCGACCTTGATCGCCTTCTTGTCGATCAGCAGGCCAACGCCTTCGTCGTAGCGCTCGAGCGGCAGGACCGTATTGATGAAGTTGTCCACGTTGACCTGGCCGCTCTGGAGGAGGTGCCGGGCGTAGTCCGCCCCGCGGGGAAGGCGGGGTCCACAGGCCTGGATCGTCATGTCCTTGAACCACGCCTGCATGGTGAACTGGATGTCGCCGTGCGGCACGCCGAAGATCACGAGGTGGTCCTTCGTGATCCGGACCATGTTATTGACCGAACGGGCGATGCCGATGCAGTCGACGGCCACATCGAGGTTGTTCGACCGGTCGAGCAGGGTATTCCAGTCGTCCGACTCCGGGATCATGCCGGCATCAGCGCCGAGCTGGATCGCGAGGTCAATCCGGTCCTGCTGGATGTCGAAGGCGAAAACCTCCTTCGCACCGCGTGCCTTGAGCGCCTGGACAGCCATCAGGCCCGCCGGCCCCAGCCCCGAGACTCCCACCCGCTTGCCCGCGACTTCGCCCGCCTTGAACAGGGCCGAGGCGAGGCAGGTCAGCAATTCGGTCAGGGCCGCCCGCTCGAACGGGACATCGTCGTTGTACCGGACGAAGCTCCGTTCGTTGGCCGCGAAAAGTTCGACGTAACCGCCGACCGGTGGTTCGCGGCCCGCGCCAGGCGCTCCCCAGTAGGCGACGCGGTCGCCAACCTTGAGCGTCTCCACTCCAGACCCGGCCTTGACGACCGTTCCGGACAACTCGTGCCCGGTGGCGCCGACCGGCAGCGGGTATTGCGGGTACCCTTCGCGCTCGAAAATGTCGATCCCGGTCCAGGTCGTGATGTCCCATTGCGTGCAGGTGGCGCAGAGCTGGACGTCAACGAGGACTTCGTCGTCCAGGATGTCGGGCACCGGCACGTCGGCGACAAAATGCTTGCGTGGTTCTGGTACATGAAGTGCGCGCATCGTCACATATCCTTTCGATTGCCGAAAATCGACAACTGACGAGGTGGTACTTGTAGTGCTGCCATCAGGCCTTGATTGCACCGGAAGCCAGTCCACGGATGAAAAGGCGCATGGTGAAGGCGAAAAGGACCATTAGCGGAACCGCTGAAATGACGTAACCAGCGAACATCGGACCAAACTGCTGGTTCACCAGGTATTGATTGCTGAACGCCACCAATTGCAGGCTGATCGTCCACTTGTCCGGATTTGAGAGAATCACAAGCGGCCAGACGTAATCATTCCAGACATTCAGCGTCTGGAAAATGGCCACCGTGCCCAGAATTGGATAGGACAACGGGACAGCGATCTGGACGAATGCCCGGAATTCCCCCGCGCCGTCAAGCCGTGCGGCTTCGAAAATCTCTTCGGGAATCGATGCAAAGAACGAGCGCAGCACAAAGATCGAAAATGCCTGACCTGCGGCGATGTATGGCAGCACGAGCCCGGCGGTCGAGTTCAGCAGTCCCAGGTTTTTGACCAGGATGAACTGCGGGATCAGCGTCAGGATCCCTGGAATCATCAGCAGGGCAAGGATTGCCAGGAACAGTGCATTCTTGAAGAGAAACGTGTGCCGGGCGAATGCATAGGCTGCCAGTGCCGAGAACGTCACGACACCAGCCACGCTGAGCACCGCCACAACGATGGTATTCCAGATGCTTCCCCGCAGCGCGACCCAGCTGTCCTGGTAGTTCTCCCAATGCAGCGGCATCGTTGGTGTCCAGAATGTCCGGAAGAACTGTGGATTGTCCTTGAGGGAAGTAAAGATCATGAACATCAATGGGTAGAACGTCATTACCACCATCACGATTAACACGAGGTGATACGGTGCATCGTGGAATCGCTTTCTCAGCGAAGCGCGAGCCGGTCTGGCAGCGGCGGTGGATCCGGGTTGAGTGGTCACCATGTTTACGCCTCGTACTCGGTGTCGGTCTTGATGTACTTCAGGTTGATATAGGTCAGGACCATGATCACCATGAAGATAACGGTCCCTATCGCGGTGGCATACCCAAACCGCGCATACTGGAACGCCGACTGATACAGGACCAGACCCGGGACCATCGTGCTGGTACCCGGTCCGCCATTTGTGAGAATGAGGACGAAGGCAAACGACTGGAGCGATCCGATGATGGTCAGGATTACCAACAGCTTGACCTGACCCATGATCAACGGAAAGTCGATCGTGAAAAACCGTGTCAAACCTTGCGCTCCGTCGAGAGACGCGGAATCGAGGATCTCAGCTGGGATCGACTGCAAGCCCGCCGTGAATATCAGCAGGTTGAAGGCACCGACCCACGGAAAACCGATCAGGATCAACGTCAGGAGTGCCGTGTCCTGATGTCCCAGCCACTGGTTGGTCAGCATTCCCAGCCCAACACTCTCCAACAGCTTGTTCGCGATTCCCACGCTTGGATCAAAAATGTAGCGCCAGATCAGGATGCTTGTAACCAACGGCACGACAACCGGCACCACGAACAGGACGCGGTACCAGTACTGCGCCACGCTGGAACGCAGATGGAAGATCATTTCAGCCGCGAACAGCGGCAATGCTAGTTGCAGGATGGAAGCGCCAGTCAGGACCAGCAATCGCACGACGGACTCGCGCAGCAGCCTGTCCTGCCAGAGGGTGCGGTAATTGTCCAGGCCAATGAATTCGGGTTCGCTGAACCCGTTCCATTTGTAGAAGGATAGCTGGATAGCCCGGAAAGCCGGGTAGTACATGAAGAGGGCGAGGAAGATAAGTGTTGGCGCCAGCATCAGCAGGATTGGGAGTTTTCCGACCACGTTCCTCCGCAAGAACGACGGCCGGACTGCGGACTGCCAGGCAGCATCCGTCATGATGGAATCCTTCCGAGTGCTGGGCGCAGGATCAGTGCCTGGCGGACGGGAGAAGGCTCCCGTCCGCCAGTTCGATTCGATCAGGCGCGGTAGGAATCGAGATCCCAGCCGTTCTCGCCAGCTTTCTGTTCAACCGCGGCGTCGACCGGCTCCTGGATCTTCTCGCAGAATTCGTCGAGCGTGATCTGGTCGCCCATGTAGTCCTGGAGGATCCGGAAGAACGTATCGCTCGATTCGACCGTTAGCGCTTCCGCGCCATCGATGGTCGGCTGGCGATCCGGCGCGGCAATCAAGTCGACCAGACTCGGGAGCGGCGTGGCACCCTGCAGCGTCGGCAAGAACGAGCCGAGGTCATTGATCATCGGTCCAGCATTCTGCGGTGCCGTCAGGAACATGAGCCAATCGAGTGCTGCATCGCGCTTGTCATCATTCATCTGGCCGTTTGCCTGGGTCGACGTGATCAGGTAGGAGAATGCAGCGCACGGACAACCCTCGATGGGAGCCGGTATATCGGTAGCGAACTCCGACGTCGCCGTGGTGATCGTTGGGACGAGCCCCATCGCCCATTCGAAGTCAATCAGCGGATCGGCAGTCAACTGCGGAACCGCCCAACTGCCGCCCCACATCATTGCGCAGTCGCCATTGACGAAGTTGCGGTAGATGTCCTGCTCGGTCGCGGCCAGATAACCTTCCTGGAAGAATGCGCTCCATTCCTTAAGGATGCGATAGACATCGCGGTAGGCGGGATTGTCCGGATGGACGGTCTTGGAGACCCAGCCGACCGCATTGCCGTAGTCACTCAGGCGGAACGTCTGCCCATCGACGTTGAGCCGGTCGAACTCCTTGCCTATGAACTGGGTATAGAGCGTCTTGGAGAACCACCACCACAGTAGGTTGGTGCTCATGTGGAACCCGAATGGTTGGATTCCGGCATCCTTCAATGTCTGGTGGGCTGCGATGAACGCATCCCAAGTAGCAGGAAATTCCGTAATTCCCGCTTGCTCGAGCAGGGTCTTGTTGTAGAAGAGGCCAGTGCCGACGTAGTCGCCACTAATGTAGTAGAGCTTGCCGTCGTTGGCGCCTCTGCTCTTCATCTGCTCGAGTACCGATCCGTCGAAAACATCGCCCCAGCGGTCGGCCCCTGGACTTCCGGTGACAATGTAAGGATTTGGTCGCTCAAGGTATTCGTCGAGCGGCTGGAACACCCCGATATCAACCAGGTTGTTGATTGCGCCCGTGCCGTTATGCCAATCGATGTCGATCATTTGACCGGACGTCGCCTGGGTTTGCAGGTAGGTCGCCCGGTCGATCCCTGACGACATAGGCGGCTGCAAGGCGATCGTGACACCCGGCCGCAACGCCTGATAGTCGGCGACGATGCGATTGAGATACGATGGCGGGTTCGGCTGCGTCGAGGTCGGCTTGACCGGGGTGTATCCCTGCGCGTTGAAGCGGACCTCGCCAGTGAACGACAGTTCCGGAAGATTCGTGTATTCGATTCCTTCAGCCTCGGGCGCCAGCGGCGGGATTTCCTCGGGGTTGAGCTCCGGGATTTCCTCATCGTCCTGCGCCATCGCTGCCGCGGCCGCACCGCAGGTGGTACAAACAGCCGCCAGTCCACCGATCACGGGGACGGCAGTCAGCCCGGCGATGGACGCCTTGTTAACGAGGGAACGGCGATCGAGCGATGAGCCAAGCGCGGCGTCAATCAGCCGCTTGCGTGCGTCTTCTACAGACATTTTGGATTCCTTCCTTATGTTTGTTCAGGCCGTGAGCCGCGGATCGAACCCGATTTTGATTGCCTTTTTGTCGATCAGGAGACCGACCCCCTCGTCGTACCGTTCGAGCGGAAGGACCACGTTGATGAAGTCGTCGACGTTGACCTGTCCGGTCTGCAGGAGATGTCCGGCGTAGTGGGCGCCTGTCTCACTCCGCGGGCCGCAGGGTTGGATCGTCAAATCCTTGAACCAGGCCTCCATGCTGAACCGGATATCACCGTGCGGAACGCCGAAGATGATGAGCTGGTCGCGAGTAATTCGCATCAGGTTGTTCACCGATCTGGCCAGCCCTATGCAGTCGATGGCGATATCCAGACTATTCCTGGCCGCGAGCAAGTCCTGCCATTCGGTGGACTCCGGAATCATTCCCACATCCGCACCAAGCCGGACGGCGAGGTCGATCCGGTCACGCGCGATATCAAATGCAATCACCTCCTTCGCCCCACGCGCCTTGAGCGCTTGCACCGCCATCAGCCCTGCGGGACCCAGACCGGACACACCCACCCGCTTGCCAGCCACCTCGCCCGCCTTGAACAGTGCGGCCGTCAGGCACGTCAGCAGCTCCGTCAGGGCGGCTCGCTCGTACGGGGTATCGTCGGTGTATCGGACGAAACTGCGCTCGTGACCGGCAAAGAATTCGGCATACCCACCATTGGGGGCAGATCGGCCAACGCCCGGCGGGCTGCCCCACAAAGCAACCCGGTCACCAACCTTCAGCAGCGTGACATCCTTGCCGGTTTTGGTAACGGTTCCGGCCAGTTCATGGCCAAACGATCCGACCGGCAATGGGTATTGCGGGAATCCCTCCCGCTCGAAGATATCGACGCCTGTCCAGGTGGTGATATCCCATTGCGTGCAGGTGGCGCACAGCTGGACATCGACAAGGACTTCATCGTCAAGTATCTCCGGGATTTCGACCTCCGCAACATAGTGTTTCCGTGGTTCCGGAACATGCAGGGCGCGCACGGGATCAGACTCCTCAACCGGATATCGTGGCGAATGGGCTACGTATTCGAATTGATGACCCAGGCATAGCCCTGGAGCACCAACGTGCGAAAATTCGGATTGGTCAACGCCTTACCATCGTGGCCTAGTGCGTTGTAGTGGACACGTCCCTTGCCCCACTCACGCACGTACACGAGCGGATGCCCTTCGGCGGACGCTAGGATCTGGATGTCATTGGAGAGAGGCCCCTCTCCAAGCGACTTCACCTCACCACCGTAGGGACTCTGAGCAGTGACTGCCGCGGCAAAGGCCACGAAGTCATCGACCTTGCCCCCCTGCTCATAAAGCTCGTCTTCGATCAGAAAGTTCTGGATCCCCGCAGTGATCGGATGGGTCGGGTCATCGATCTCGACCAGGAACTCCTTATACGGATCGTGTTGGATAAAGCGGCTGCCAAGCATGGTGAGATAGGGCGCACTGTTCCAGAACGTTGCGGATCCACCATGAATGGCGAAAAAGCCGAGGCCGCCCTCGATGGCCGCCAGCAGCGCATCGACTTGCGCAGGCGTTGGCTGGACGAAGGTCGACCAGTTGATAACGGCATCGTACTCGGCAAGAGTCGTCGGATTCAGGGTATCGAGATCTGCGGTAATCCGAAGGTCGATTCCGCCTTCGCCAGCCAGGATGCCGGCGAGTTCGGCATAGTGTTCAGGCTGATTGTGGTAGTCGGGTCCACCAACCAGCAGCAATGCACGCGTGGTCACGGGGTATCTTCCTTGAATGCGTGAAACGGCCATGCAGCACCGAGAACCGCCCATGCTCAGACAACCAAAGCGCGGTTGTGCCGGCGACTGCGCGAGTGGAGAGGCGCCGGTTACCGGAAGCCAATCTGCAATTTGGTGAGGTAGCGCACCTCCTCTGGTTCGAGTCCGGTCGACGGGTTCGGATGCAAGCTGAAACGATGCTATGCGGGCTCCTGAACCCTGTCAATGGGATAAGCGATTATCGATTCGATGTAGTCGACAATCACTTGCTGTTGAGATGCGCGCATGGCAAGAAGGGGATGATGCGACGCTCATCCCCTTTCCTGAACATTGGCGGTTCCCGAGAAACGAAGTTAGCGAGTCCAGGCGACCTTGTCGCCGAGGAGCTCGCCGAGGTAAACGCGGCTCAT
>CAZSUN010000094.1:0-15936 GCA_964610045.1 uncultured Sphaerobacteraceae bacterium | reverse complement strand
GTGGCGAATTCAAGGGCCTGATGACGACGACAGATCACGACATTGCCGGGGAGATTGTCGAGGAAGCGGCAAGGTTGGCGCGCGAAGGGGCATCGTCGCCAGCATTGGCGATGACATAGGAGGAGAGAAAAGAGAAGAGAGAAACTAGGAAATAGGACGGTTGCCCGAATCCGGGATACGCCTCGGCACTGCCCAGTAGCTACAACTCTTTTCTGTTTTCTCTTTCCTCTTTTCTCCAACACGGACATAACGGCAACGAATCGGCTATTCTGAAGATCAGCAGGCATCGATGGGACCACGGTCCGTCGCCAACGGCCAGCAGCGAGCGGGAAACGGTGTGAGCCCCGCGGGCACGAGCGATGCGATCAAGACCCCGGAGCCGCCGGAAGAACCCCGCGACGCGGGAAGTAGAACCGGCCGGAATCCCCCGTTACCGGGAGTGGGTTGGCGCGCTAGTGTGGCGCGACAAGCCCGGAAAGGCGGTCGCCTGCGAGGGCGGCGGCGAACAAAGGTGGTACCACGGCGCGGAGTCCGCCGTCCTTTGGATTGGACGAGTGACTCCGCGTCTTTCCGTTGTGGGGCTGGCAGTCTGGTCGCCGGTCCGGAAGGGAACCATCACCGTGTTGCAACAGCAGTGGGACAACGAATCGCCGTTGCGCGTTGGCATCCTGATGTCTCGCGTCCGGGTCGAGGAGAAGTTGCTCCTCGGTGAACTCGAACGGCGTGGCGTCGAGGTCGTGAAGTTTGACGACCGCGAGTTTTCGCTCGATCTGGCCAAGCCATCGATGACGGAATGCGATGTCATTCTGGAGCGGTGCATCAATCACCTGCGCGCGCTCTACACCCTCAAGGTGCTGAACGACTGGGACATTCCCACCGTCAACACCTACGAGGTGGCCAACACCTGCGGCGACAAGCTCCTGACCAGCATCGCGCTGGTACGAGCCGGGGTGCCGACTCCTCGCACGATTGTTGCGTTCACGCCGGAATCGGCGCTTGAAGCCATCGAGGAGATGGGATATCCGGTCGTGCTCAAGCCTGCCGTTGGTTCCTGGGGACGATTGCTGGCGAGGGTCAACGATCGCGACGCCGCCGAGGCGCTGCTGGAGCACAAGGTCACCCTGGGGTCGTTCCATCATGGCGCTTTCTACATCCAGGAATACGTGGAGAAGGGTGGACGCGATATCCGGTCGTTCGTGGTTGGCGGACAGACGATCTGCGCGATTTACCGCGATTCGTCCCACTGGATCACCAACACCGCGCGTGGCGGCAAGGCCAGCAACTGCCCGCTGACGCCAGAGCTTGCCGCGATTTCCGAGGCGGCAGCGGCGGCGGTGGGCGGCGGTGTCGTCGCCGTCGACTTGTTCGAGACGGCCAGTGGGCTCGTCGTGAACGAAGTCAACTACACGATGGAATTTCGCAACAGCATCGACACGACCGGGGTGAACATCCCGGAGCGGATCATCGATTACGTGGTGCAGGTCGGTACCGAGGCACGGGCTCGCCGGGCGACCGCCATGATCGCCGCGGACTGACCACACGATTCATCAGGGGTGCGGAGCGTGCTCCGCCAGAACCAAGGATTCCACATCATGCTCAATGTCTCGGTTGTTGGCGGGTCAGGATATGCCGGTGGAGAGCTGGTCCGGCTCTTGCTCGGTCATCCGGAAGTCACGGTCCAGCAGGTCACCTCGGAGCGGCAGTCCGGGAAATTCATCCGCACGGTCCACCCGAACCTGCGCAAGCGAACGGACCAGAAGTTCGTGAGCTTCGCGCAGCTCGAACCGTGCGATGTCCTTTTCCTGGCGCTCCCGCATGGGGTGTCGATGGAGATGCTGCCGAAAGTGCGGGATATCGCGCCGATCATCATCGACCTGAGTTCGGATTTCCGGCTCAACGATCCGAGCGGGTATCCGACCTGGTACAGCCACGAGCACAACGATCTCGATGCGCTTGGGCGTTTCGTGTACGGAATGCCGGAGTTGCATAGAGAGGAGATTCGTGCCGCCGACTGGATTGCGTCGCCTGGCTGCATGTCGACGACATCCATCATCGGGCTCTATCCGCTGTTCCGGGCCGGTATCGTCGATCCCGCCATCCCGGTGGTGATCGAGGCCAAGACGGGTTCGTCGGGATCCGGCGGATCGCCGGGCCTCTCGTCCCATCACCCGGAACGAGCCGGTGTGGTCCGCTCGTTCAAGCCGACCGGGCACCGGCACACTGCCGAAATCGTCCAGGAATGCACCTTCAATGGCTGCACGCCCCGTATTTCCTTCTCCGCCACGTCGACGGATGCCGTCCGTGGCATCCTTGCGACCTCCCACGTCTTCACGCGTGAGAAGATGGAAGACAAGGATCTCTGGAAGATCTACCGGGCTGCCTACAAGGATGAGCCGTTCATGCGGATCGTCAAGGAGAGTACCGGCATCCACCGCTATCCGGAACCGAAGATTTTGAGTGGCTCGAACTATGGTGATGTCGGGTGGGAAATCGACCCGCACTCGAACCGGGTGGTTGTGCTTGCGGCAACCGACAACCTGATGAAAGGCGCGGCAGGACAGGCGGTCCAGGCATTCAACATCCGCCTTGGGTTTCCCGAGGAGACGGCGATTGATTTCCCCGGTTTGCACCCGGTGTAAATTCATCCTGTCAACCGGTGGCAAGCAGTTCGGCGTGAGGTTCAAGGCATGCTCGTAGTCAAGATCGGCGGTGGCGCAGCGATCGGCGCCGAAGCATTCTCAAACTTTGCGGCCGATGTCGCGACGCTCGATCAGCAGATCGTGATCGTGCATGGCGGGAACGCCGAGTTCAGCGCCCTGTCCGATGCCCTCGGCATGCCTCCGCGCATGATCACCTCGAACAGCGGACGCGTCTCGCGCTATGTCGACGTTCCCACGATGGACGCCATGTTGATGGCCTATTGTGGCAAGCAGAACAAGCGGCTGGTGGCGGCGTTTCGCCAGGCCGGGGTCAATGCGGTTGGACTCTCGGCGATGGATGGCGGGATCGCCACCGGGAAGCGCAAACCGGTTATCCGCGGTACCGAGGACGGCAAGACACGAATCTTCCGCGACGACCACGCCGGCACGATCGACCGGATCGACACCACGCTGGTGACCACATTGATGGACGCCGGCTTCGTGGTGCTCCTGACGCCGCCCGCATTGGCGGAGGACGAAGGCGTTCCCATCAACGTGGATGGAGACAAACTCGCGCTCGGGGTGGCCGAGGCGCTCGGGGCGGAAGGGTTGCTCTTCTTCTCCGACACCCCTGGTCTCCTGGCTGACCGGTACGACGAATCCACCCTGATCCGTGAGATCGACGCGTCGGACCCGGAGACCGCCCTCGCGTCGGCAGCGGGACGGATGGTGGTCAAGGTTGAATCGGCGATCAAGGCGGTCGAGCGCGGTGTTGGTAAGGTCGTCTTCGCGGACGCCCGGGTCGAGCGCCCGGTGTCCCGCGCGCTGGCTGGCGAAGGCACGGTGGTGACGATGTCGCCTGTGGGCCAACCGGCATGAGCCGGATCCGGGCCGTGGTCTTCGATATCGGCGAGACCCTGATCAACGAAACCAGGCATTGGGCCGCCGTGGCCCGGTACACCGGCGTGCCAGAGCTGACGCTGATGGGAGTGCTTGGTGGGCTCATCGAGCGTCGCGAGAGCCACCGCAGCCTGTTCGGGTATCTCCAGATCGAATCCGTGGATCCCAACGTCTTCGGCTACCAGATCGAGGCGCGAGACCTCTATCCGGACGCGATCCCGGTGCTCCGGCAACTCAAGGTCCATGGGTACCTGCTCGGCGTCACCGGGAACCAGCCGACTGGCGCCGCCGAGCAGATCGACAGCCTGGGATTCCCGTTCGATCTGGTCGGTTCCTCGGCGTTCTGGGGTGTTTCCAAGCCGGATCCGGCCTTTTTTGAGCGAATCGCGCGCGGTCTCGATGTCGAACCTGGCGAGATTCTCTACGTAGGTGACCGGCTCGATATGGACGTGATCCCGGCTCGCGATGCCGGCATGCATGCGGTCTTCATCAGGCGCGGTCCGTGGGGCAATCTCCAGGCGACCTGGCCCGAGGCGACCCAGGCGCCGTATCACGTTGACTCGCTGGCGGGGATCTTCCCCATTATCGAGCGTATCAACGCGCAGGCTGGGGATGTCCGGCCTGCGCCGTCAGCCGGCCCGTCATACCGTGCCTGAGTTGCATTCCCTGGCCCACCTCACCCTGGAGCATGACACCCGATGACTGCCACCACGACGATCGCCACCCGCACGGATGCGGAAATACTCGACCTTGAACGAGCAGGCATGATCCCGCTCTATGCCAAGCGGGATATCGCCCTGGTTCGCGGTGAGGGATCGTATCTCTTCGATGCGGCCGGGAACCGCTATCTCGACGCCATGAGCAACTATGGCGTGGCCGCGCTCGGTCATGCCCACCCGCGGTTCACTGCGGCGCTGGTCGAACAACTCGGCACGTTGGCCACTGGCCACCAGAGTTTCGGCAGTGATGTCCGGGCGGAACTGCTCACCGAGATCGCCACGATTGCGCCGGAAGGCGTTGGCCGCAGTTTCCTGAGTAACTCCGGGGCGGAAGCGATCGAGGCTGCCCTCAAATTTGCTCAGGTTGCCACCGGTAAACAGGGGTTGGTCGCTGCCAAACGCGGGTACCACGGGCGCACGCTTGGGGCCCTCTCCGCCACGGCGGACAAGAAGTACCGGGAGCCCTTCGAACCGCTGCCGTTGCCCTCGACTCATGTCGCCTGGAATGCGCCGGAAGCGATCGAGGCCGCAATCGACGATTCAACAGCCGCGATCATCCTCGAGCCGATTCAGGGTGAAGGCGGCATCCACGTCGGCGAACCAAGGTACCTGGCGGCCGTGCGTGAGATTGCCACACGGCGGGGGGTCCTCCTGATCGCCGACGAAATCCAGTCCGGGTTCCGGACCGGCGCACCGTTTGCATCGGTCGCTGCGGGCGTCGTGCCGGACATCATCGTGACCGCCAAGGCGCTCGCCAACGGATTCCCGATCGGTCTCACGCTCGTCACCGAGGCGATCAGTGAGGCGATGCCAGGAGGGGCGCACGGGTCCACGTTCGGTGGCAATCCGCTGGCGGCTCGCGCTGCCGTCGAGACGCTGCGCATCTACCGGGAGGATGGGCTCTTCGAGCACGCGACGGCTCTTGGTGCGGACATCGTCGCCAGGATCGAGGCCCTGCAGAGCCCCGGAATCCGTGCGGTACGCGGCAAGGGACTGATGATCGGGATAGAGCTGAAGCAGAAGACGACGCCGGTGCTGAAAGGCCTGCAGGAACGCGGTGTGCTCACTCTTTCCGCCGGAAGCACCGTCCTTCGCTTGCTGCCGCCGCTCATCTGGCAGGAGACGCAGGTCGACGAGCTGATGACCGCGCTCGGTGACGTCCTTGCCTGAACCGGCATGACGAGGCTCCTTGCATCTCCTTCGCGAGTGTCACGGCGCGCAATCCTCTCGGCAGCGGCGTTCCTGTCCATGTCCGGGTGCGGTGCTGCACGGGCGACATCGGCTGGTCCAAGGGTAGGCCTCTCCGACTTGCCGGCAACAGGAACCGCTGACATCCTGCGTCCAGGCGCCGTCTGGGCCTCGCAATTGTGGGGCGAGTCGCTGCTGGCGGTCGGGCAGGACGGCGCGCTCATCAATGCCATCGCGAGCGGGGTCCTCCTCTCCGGCGACAGGGCCTCGCTCGCATTGAGCGTGCGTGTTGATGCGCTGTTCTCTGATGGCAGTCCGGTCACGGCTGGCGATGTGGTGTACAGCCTCATGTTCGCCCAGGAACAGGCGGCGGATTCCGACGATCAGTGGCGATTCGAATTCGTCCATTCCGTCGATGTCATCGATTCCCGTTCACTCAGTCTCACCCTCACCGAGCCCGACGCCTCACTCCCGTCGACCCTTGCGTCACATCTCGTACCCGTTTTGCCATTTGGCTCGATGGCCGAACGAACAGGTGAGAACGGATTTCCTCCGGCATCCGGCGCATTCGAGCGGGTGGCGGCCGATGCGGAACAGATCGAGTGCCGCCGAACGGCAACCTTTTACCAGGTGGGCAGGCCGCGACTCGCCGGGCTGACCTGCCTGGCGCCGGCGGGCACGATTCCGCGCGCGATGGAACTGGTGACCGGCCGGTGTGACCTCCTGATCGATGTCTCACCGCTGGAGGTACCGACGCTTCGCGAGAATCCAGGCATCTCCCTGGTTGGCGGACGGGCCAACAGTGTGTGCATGGTGGTTTTCAACATCGACCGTCCGGTTGTGAGCGATCGGCGGGTGCGGCAGACCCTCCTGCAGGCTATCGATCGGGATGCCCTGGTCGACGTGGCCGCTGCCGGTGAGGCGACCCCCGCCGCGAGTCTCATCGATCCGGATCACTGGGCTGGATTGGCGGATCCCCTCGAACCGCTTTCCCCGCAGGACGCCCGGGACAGTCTGGCTGCGTTTGGGTACGCTCCGGAAGCGACCATGCGTCTCGCGGTTGATGCCGGAGACCCGATGCTGGTCAATGCTGCCGTGACGCTCCAGGATCAATTCGCCTATTTCGGGGTTGCCGTGGCGTTGACGTTGCTCGACGCGGGACCAATAGCCGCAACACTCGCCACCGATAGGTGGGACATGCTCGTCATCCAAACCCCATACTGGCACGATCCCCACGAACTCATTCGCCCACTGTTGGTGACAGGAGCGCCAGGCAACCTGGGCGGATTCTCCAGCTCGCGAATCGACTATCTCACCGATCTTGCCCGGCGCGCCCGTCAGCAGGAATACCGTGGCGATACCTACCGGACGATCCAGCGCATCGCCCACGAGGAAGCACCCGTCATCCCGCTTTTCTACCCGAACTACCATGATGCGATGACCGGTGCGATCCTGAACTATCCGGCGTTTCCGCCGCGATCGGCCAGGGCCATGCATCAGGCGATGATGTCACCAATCGAACCAATTGCCACGCCATAGCTATACTCACCTGTGCACTTGTGGCTGGAGCCGCAACGGCGTGCCGGGAGTTGTGTCCAACATCGAATGGCCTGGGCAGCGTTACCTTGTGCCATGGAGAAGGAGTTCGGCAACGTGAGGACGTTTTCGGCCGGTCGAATGAGACTGGCGCTGCTTGTGGCGGGTGTTCTGTTGTCGATTGGGGTGTCGGGCGGGTTCCTGTCGTCCGCTGCCGTCGCCCAGTCCGGACCGTGCTGGTCCACGCCACCATCGATGGCCCAGGGGTTCGCCCAGTGGACCACGCCTCCGGTCATGGTGATCGATCCCGCCGAGACGTACACCGCCACGATCGAGACCAACCGCGGCACCATCGTCGTCGAGCTTCTGGCCGGCCAGGCTCCGGTTACGGTCAACAATTTCGTGTGCCTCGCCATGGCTGGATACTATGATGTGACGGTGTTCCACCGCATCATTTCCGGGTTCATGATCCAGGGCGGCGATCCCACCGGCACCGGTTCCGCCGGACCGGGCTACCAGTTCACCGACGAACTGCCGACCACGCAGTCGCCCTACACCCGCGGCACGATGGCGATGGCCAACGCCGGCGCGAACACCAACGGCAGCCAGTTCTTCATCGTCCAGCAGGACCAGCCCGCGACTTTCCCGAACAATTACTCGATCTTCGGTCATGTGACCGAAGGGATGGACGTCGTCGATACCATCGCCTCGTCGCCGGTGGTTGCCAACGCCCGGGGTGAAGTGTCGTCGCCGATTGCCACGATGGGGATCAAGTCGATCACCATTATGGACAGCCAGGGGAATGTGCTGAGTGCCGCCACCGTGTCGAGCGCCACGCCAGGCGCGTCACCGGTTGCGAGCGTCGCCACGGCAGTTCCGACGGTCGCGCCAACGGTTGCACCTGAGGCGACCGGCACACCAGCGGCTGCGGCGACGACCGACGAAGGCGACGACAGCTCCAATACCGGCCTCTGGATTGCCGGCGGTATTGCAGTGGTGGCAGGCCTTGGGTACTGGTTCTGGTCGCAACGACGCAAGCCGGCGCCGGCCACCAAGGCCAAGGCGAAATCCTCGGGGACGTCCTCGTCAACCGCCAGCACTACCCAGCAGACACCCCGCGCCGCTGCGCCACGGAAAAAGGGCAGCAAGAAGTAGCGTGAATCCAGCCGGATTCGCCTGGCAGACGGGAGTTGCATGTCCCTGGTCATCCTGATCGTCCTGATCGTGCTGGGGTTCTTCGGGGTAGGCGTTGTGGAGGAATCCAGCTGTTCTGCCGATGCGGATGGCTGCGTCGCCACGGTGACGGTGACTGCCTGGATTCCGGTGGAGATACACGGCGTTCCCGGAGTCATCGTCGCGGAAGCGGACGGAGGACTGTTCCTTGCCGCCGACGGATTCTGGACACCCTCGGAAGCAGACATCGCCGCAGCCGAGGACGCGATCGAGGCCGCGCAGGGTGATCTCGACCACCTGCGCCAGTATGTTGGGTACGTCGAGGATGGGGAGCGAAAGATCCTCGTCAATGGCTTCGCCACTGATCTCGGGATCGACTGGCGCTCGCAGCCGGTCCTGGTGGACGACGGCGGCGAGGCATTTTTCACCGCGGTCTACAACGTGGACACCGGGGAACTCGAGAATTTTGCCTTCAATGGTGTGGCGTAGCCTTCTCGCGGTTTGGGTCGCTTCCGTTTTGCTGCAGGGAGGGACGGCCATCGCCGTCCCTCCCTGTTCTGCGCCGGGTACTGCGCTTGTCGGCGTGTCTGGATCCCGGACCATCGCAGTCGCTCCAGATGGACAGGACCTACAGGTACCGGTGGTGGACAGCCCCGAGTGGCGTCGCTGGATTGGCCGGCAACTCGCGCGCGCAGGATCATTGCCCCGATGGAGCGTCGAGCGTTCCGCCACCGAGCGGTCGGTCACGATCCGGATTCGGGACAACCTGCGAGTCAACGACGTCCTTGAGGCATCGTTCAATATCCGGATCGAACTCGCGGCATCCACTGTTGCCCCGGATGGCCGCTACGCGCTGTACCTCCAGGGCAACAACGTCGCCTCCGAACTCACCATCCTCGATAGCCGGCACGGATCCATCCGGATGGTGCGATTGCCACACAATGCCGGCCTGGCGCCCTACGCGATCGGGTTCGCCTTCAGCCCATCCCAGGAGTGCGTGGCGGTTTCGCTCGAGCGGGCAGACGGACCTGGCCCGGAAACCTGGCTGATCGACCTGGCGACGGGCCAGGCGTCGAAGACGGACATCGGAAACATGTTTGTCGACCGATGGGTGCTGGCGTCAGGCTGATTGCGGCGAGACCGCCATGGACGGCGCTTTGTGCCCGAGCATGTGGGCTGCCAGGGCTGCGATCACGATGGCGACGGCGATGGCAACGGCGATCGGGCGGACGCCGAAGAGGTCGGTCGCGATACCCGCGAGCAGGGTCGGAATCAAGGCAGCCAGGTTTCCAATCAGCGACTGGGTCGCGATGACCTGGCCACGAAGGGCGGCGGGAGTCCTGGACAGCAGGATCGACCGGGCCGCGACGTTCACCGCCGCCGATGCGAACCCTGCCGGGATTGACAGTAGCATGGCGACGAAGATCAGGGGAGAAATGCCGAGGGCGTCGGTCAGTTGATCGAGCGGAAAGTGCAGCACATTGTTCAGCAGCACGTAGGTCTGGGCCACGAAACCGAGCGCCGCCACAACCACCGAGAACAGGAACAGGCCCAGCGTGGCAAGGTAGCGCTCGCCGATCCTGTCCGCGAGTCGTGAGGACATGCGGAGCCCGAGGACCAGGCCGAGCGCGGCCGGGGCGAAAACGAAGACGGTGTTTTCCTTCGCCGTGCCCAGTACCCGCTCGAGATAGAAGGGCATGATGACGACGAGCGCGCTCATGCCGACGCCGACGAGGACATCGTCGATCATCGCTTCGAACGTGATGCGGTCTCCCCGGGCGAACCGCCAGCCGTCACCCAGCATCTGCGATATCGATCGGTCGGTTGCCCGGCGCCGGTTTGAGATGTGGTCCAGCGACGGCAGCAGGAACGTGAGGGCGCCCGCGATCAGCCACAGGACCCCGCTGAACAGGAAGACGAACTCGGGGCCGCCAGCCCGGAGCAGGATCGGTGCCGCGATCACCAGACCGAGCGCCTGGGAGATGGTCAGGGCGAGGTTGAACTGCGCCTGGGCTTGCGTATACCTGCCTGGATCGACGATGTCGGCAAGCAGCGAAGCTTCTGCCGGGGAGTAGAACTGATGGATCACCCAGATGCCGAGTGTCACAGCGAACACGCCCGCCAGGGAGGCATCGGAACCCACCAGCAGGAGCATGAAGAGAAACCGCATGCCGTTGAGCAGCACCAGGAGTCCGCGGCGGGACACCGTGTCTGCCACGAGGCCGGCGGGCAATCCGAACAGGATGGAGGGGATGATCGAGCAAATGACGAACAGTGAATTGAACACGGATCGGTCGGAAATATCGACGACCAGGATCAACAGCGCGTAGAGGATCGCTCCCTGGGCGGTTTGCGAGCAGAGACGGGATAGCCACAGCACCCTGAAATCGATGTCTTCGAACAGGGACGGTTCGTTGACGGATCTGGTCCGTGCCGGCAGCCTGGGCCGCAGGATCCTGCCGATACGACCTGGTCGCCCGTCCTGCTCGTCCGGCACGACGGGCAGGGGTGCGCCAAAGATGCCGCCAATTGGCTGGAACTCGACGCTCAGTGTTTGGTACTGGTGCTCATCATGGTCAGGTTCGGCCGCGTGGATCGTCGGTATCGGAGATCTGGTCGACTTGCGGACCGGATGAACGCTCGGGCGGCTGGCGCGAGGTACTGCCCGGCCTCGCGGCCGGCGTATATCGTGGGATCCGCCCTGCGGCAACTTGCCATCTCCCTGCGCCGTCATCGCTGGCTCGCTCCCTCAGTCGATGAACGGGAGGATGTCGCGCAACCCCTGCTCGATCGAGTCGATGAGCGTGTCCCAGTCGGGGACGATTTCGAGGAACACCTTCAGGAGCAGGACATCACCCAACGCCAGGACAACGATCAATGCGATCGGCCCAATCATTCCCAGGTTGCCAAACAGCCGGCCAAACCAGCGAGTGTCCAGGCTGAAGACAAGGAAGAGGCCCCATCCGGCAAGCGTCAGTACGACGCCGGCAGTGGCGTAATCGGGAAGACTGGGGTCGCGCCACAGGACCAGGCTGACGATACCAATCAACAGGAGAGCGCCGGGGATGACGAGGAGCGCCACGAAACCCCAGGAGAGCTGGACCGTTCGTTCTCGCGGTGCGAGACGAGCGGTTCGTCGTTGGTGAGGCCAGGCGCCTTCCACGGCCGTTTCAATTCCCTGGACGGTGAGCAGCAGCCCGATACAGAGCGCGATCAGCACCCACCACAGGCGGTCGTCGAATGGACCATTTGGAACGCGGTCCCAACTGAGGTCGGACATGGTGAATCGTGCTTCCAGGACGTGCGTTTCGATGTGCCCTGCCATGCGCAAGGCGTTGGCAGCGTAGCACAGACGCCCCAGCGGCAGTCGAGACGCGACCGCCGTCCGGGGCGCCTGTCCAGGACCCGCCGCTGGTCAGGGCGGACTCCATCCATCAACTCAGCACGGTCCGGATCGTCTCGCCAAGTCGCCGGATTCCTTCCACGATCCGGTCCTCCGGCACAGTGGAGAAGCTCAGGCGAAGCGTGTGATGCTGGTCTTCGTTCGGATAGAACCACTTGCCCGGGAAATAGATCACGCCGTTGTCGGCGGCGGTTTGCGACAGCGAGGTGGCGTCGCAGGTGGGCGGCAGGGTGATCCAGACGAAGAATCCCCCGTCCGGCCGCGACCAATGGACGCCCTCCGGCATGAACTCGTCGAGCGCGTCTAGCATGGCATTGCGGCGATTGGCATAGACCGGCAGGGTCGAGATCACATGATCGGTCAGGAAGTCGCGCGAGGCGTGATAGACCGTTCGCATCATCACCCGATCGTTGCTGATATCCGCCACTTCCCGGTTCGCGAGCATCAGCCGGTGGACCTCGGCCGGAGCGAACGACCAGCCGCAGCGGATTCCTGGCGCGATCGTTTTCGAGAACGTGCCCAGATAGATCACATTCGGATCGAGGCTCACCAGCGGCGCAACGTGCTCGCCGGCATAACGCAGTTCCACATAGGGATCGTCCTCGAGGACGGCAACGTTGGAGCGCTGGGCCAGATCGACCAGGGTTTTGCGACGATCGAGCGGCAACGTCGTTCCGGTCGGATTCTGGAACGTCGGAATGGTGTAGATGAACTTCGTCCGCGGCTCGGTAGCCAGCGCGGACTCCAGTGAATCCATCCTCATGCCGAACTCATCGGTTTCGATGCCAACGATGCGGGCGCCGTAGGCCCGGAACAATTCGCTGGCGCCGAGGAATGTGGGACTTTCAACCAGCACGACATCGCCGTCTTCCAGGAAGACCCTGCAGGCGAGATCGATCGCCTGGGTGCTCCCGGACGTGACCAGGATGCGGCTCGCGTCAGCCTCGACGCCGATGCCGGACATCCGCTCAACGATGAGGTTGCGAAGCGGCTCGAACCCCTGCTGGTCGCCATATCCAAGGTAGGACGGGGCGTCTTCCCAGGCGATCCTGGATGCTTCGCGCAGGCGTTCGATTGGAATCATGTTGCGGTCCGGCGAGCCGTCGCCAAAATAGACCGGGTCAGGATGCCGGCTGAAGAGCTTCAGGATCTCCGTCCAAATTGACGGCGCGAAGACATCGTTGCGGCGTGCGAACCGGGTGCTCAGAGAATCGTGGGCCTGGGTCAGGTTGGTGGACACGGAAACACATCCTTGCTGGTCGAGCTGGAAATCGCCTGTCGGGACGGGTGAAAGGAGGGCGAAGCCACTCCAGACACATGGCAAGCCTGTACCGGTGCGGTGGGTTGCACCGCCCGATCAGGCGTTGGTAGGTGGCGCGATCAGCGCGATTTCCAGGCGCCTGTTGTTCCGGCCCTTGGAGCGGGTGCCGATCACCTTCAGCTCACCGATTTCGCGGGTGTTGCGAACGTGTGTCCCGCCATCGGCCTGGAGGTCGAGACCAACGATCTCCACCGTGCGGACTTCCAGGATGCCTTCAGGGAGCAGGTTGATCTTCGTGCGAATCAGGTCGGGGATGGCGAACGCGACTTCGCGCGGATGGACAGCCACCCGGATTTCCCGCTCGGCGGCGATTTCCCGGTTTGCCGCTGCCTCGATCGCCGCCACGCGCTCGGGCGTGAAGTCGGCACTGTCCATCTCGAAATCCATGCGCGCGTGGTCTGGCGTCATGTTCCCGCCCGTCACCAGCGCGCCGTAGTCCCGGAAAACGGTGCCGCACAGGACATGCAGCGCTGAATGCATACGCATCAGCGCGTACCGGCGTTCCCAGTCGATCTCACCATCGATCCGGTCGCCAACCGCGGGGAGTCCATCCGTGCCGGCAAGGACGTGAAGGATGACCGGTCCATCCTTCCGGACATCAACCACCGTCGCCGACCAACCATCGCCTCCGGAAAGCCGGCCGGTGTCGTGCTGCTGTCCGCCGCCCGTGGGATAGAAGGCCGTGGCATCGAGGACCACGGCATGCATGTCCGGGTCGACCGCCACCACGTTTGCGGTGAATGCAGCGAGGTAGCTATCAGTTTGAAAGAGCGGCATGGTGCCGCGAACGTCGACCACGAAACCATGCCCTGGCGAACTTGATCGATGCCGTCGACGAGACGTACACCGGTCCCGGCGAAACTCCATCCTGAGCTTCGAACAACCCCTGTTGGCCAGATGATAGGGGGAGAACGGGCGCAGGGCAACCTTGCCAACGAGTCACACCAGGTGTAGTATCGACTGTACGTACACTCTGGCGAGGCCAGCAGGGTAGCAGGATCGTGGTGGGACGAGCCTGTTGGGTGGAGGCTGGAAGATGACGGTCATACTCGGGGCGCGGCCGCATGAGGAGGATCCCGATCGACGCTCGATCGGGACGGATCGGGTCGCTTCAGGCACGAGTTGGGAAAGCCGGCGGCGGCACTACCATGCGGCACGACGGCCGGTCGCGTTTGCCACCTGGCAGGAGACACCGGCGGCGAGCAAGCCGGTTCGTGCCACGGTGTGCAGTCCCGATCCGATCGCCCCTGGCCTGATGATGATGTACGCGGCCCGGATGGCCCATGCGCAGGTCGACGACTCCATCGTTCGTGCTGCGGGCGACGGAGATCGCCTGCTGGTGGGTGAATACCAGGCTGATGGACAACGAAACCGCTCGCTGGTGGTGTTGAGGACCAACTTGCTGGGCCGTGCCACCGGCGCGCATTACCGGCAATTGCATTCGGGGCTGGATCTATCGGGAGCGCGTCTGTTCCCAAATCACCACGACAAGGCAAGGGACATCGCGGACAGTGTGCAGCGGCGCATTGCAGGTATCGCGACGGTACCCGGTGCATTGGCTGAGGGAGTACGGGGTATGTGGGGTTTGGGCGGAAGTTCGCATGCGTTGACACGGACCGGGGCGTCCCGGCGAGCCATGCTCGCCGTGCTGGCAGCGATCCTGGTGCTGGCCAGTTTCGCCAGTTCCGGTCTTGCGCAGCAGTACCGGTATACCGTGGAATCGGGCGATACCATTGACTCGGTTGCGGAGGAGTTTGGGGTCGATCCTGATGCGATCCGGGCGTCCAGCTACCTGCCGGACGGCGACAACCTCTCTGCCGGTCAGGTCATCATCATTCCGGAACAGGGGCAGTCACCGGCAGACGCCGCCCAAATGGCCGCCGCGAACGAAGGAACCAGCCCGTGGGTTGCTGGGGCGTACTGGGTTGAGTACGGCGACAATCCTGCCAGCATCGCTGGCAGGTTCGGCGTCGACCTCGGTGACCTCCTCGCCTTCAACGACATCGATGACCCGCTGGAGTTGATCCCAGGCACGCGGATCATGATTCCGGATACCGGCAGCAGCGCGGGCGGCAGCGATTCCTCTGCAATCACCGTTGATGGCGTTCCGGAGTACAAGCAGCAGCACAACCTCAGTTGCGAGTACGCGGCAACCCACGCCGCGGCGATGGCGTTCGGTTGGGCGCCGTCGGAAGCCGATTTCATGTCGCTGGTTCCGCAGGCGCTCAACCCGCATTACGGTTACCGCGGAAATATCGATGGCTGGTGGGGCAATACGGATGATTACGGCATCTACGCCGAAGCCCTGGTGCCGGTGTTGAACGACTGGGGGTTCGAGGGTGAGGTGATGTACACCTTCGGCGATGTCGGACCGCTCATCGAGCACATCGATGCCGGTCATCCCGTGGTGACCTGGCTCGGGTTCTGGGGCGATACGCGCGAGCGGCTGAGCGACGATGGCAACTACTCGGTGTTCGCCGGTATGCACGTCGTCACCGTGTACGGGTACGACGATGACGGCGTCTGGGTGATGGATCCAGCCAAGGGGCAGAAGGTCCACTACTCCTGGGACTTCTTCGTCAGCATGTGGAAAGTGATCGACGGCATGTCCCTGGCGGTGTATCCCGCCTGAGGTTGACCGCGGAATTGACCACTCAACGGGGACGGAGCGGCTGGGCTCCGTCCCCGTTTCGCGTTTCCGGGTTTGACCGCCAGGAAGCGGATGGATACTCACGACTGCACCTGTTCATCAGGTACGAACTCCGGATGAACCACGGTGATTCGATGTCCTGGCGGGCCCGCAGCCTGTCCCGAGCGCAGCGAGGGATCTGCCGCCGCGGCGGTCGACCACCGTGGGCCGACCATGGGAGAAGCGCGGTTGTTCAACCGGATTCCGTATGAGAGCGTGTCTGAGAAGGCGTGGGACGTCCGGATCGCCGCTGACGCCACAGTACGGGCGGACCCCGGAGCGCAGCGGAGGGTCGTCCGCCCTGGTCTGCGTGGGGCGGACGACCGCCTCGCCTGGCGGCTCGGCGGGTCCGCCCGTACGAAATGGAC
>CAZSUN010000093.1:0-16172 GCA_964610045.1 uncultured Sphaerobacteraceae bacterium | reverse complement strand
GGCGAGATCGAGCCGCGCCATCGGGCCGCCGGCTGGCTCGCCGAGCGGTTCCACTGGCTGGCCGCCCCCAGCTCGACCGTGATCCAGCCGTCGCCCGTCCACACCGGCGTCACCTCCGACCCGAAGGCAACGATTGCGTCCCTGTTCCAGCAACTCGTCGCCTGAGCCCAACCTTCGTAGGGGCGCCCCACGGTTGGTGGGTGGTTGCCCGGAGGCTGGCAGGACCGAGCTCACGGTGTCAACGAGCGTTCTACCAGCCGTCTCATAACGACTCCGGGTGAACACGCGCCGAACCGGTAGGGCTGCGGAGCTTGCTCCACCCGCGAACGAACGCCGGGGTCGCGAACGCCACGAACTGTCTGGAACCTCGCCTAACCACCCGGATTCGGTATAAGAGCGTGTCTGAACCCCCTCACTCACCTGCTGGCACCGTCCATGTCGTACGGGCGGACCCGCCGAGCCGCCAGGCGAGGCGGTCGTCCGCCCCACGCAGACCAGGGCGGACGACGCTCCGCTGCGCTCCCCACCCCACGGTTCCACTTCCCGAGTCGGGAAGTGGAACCGTGGGGTCCGCCCGTACGGAGGCGTCAGTGGCGATCCGGGCGTCCCACGCCTGCTCAGACACGCGATCCGCCGCTACCGGGAGATACATAAATTTTCCCCGGAGTCAGCATCAGGCACCCTGTGACATTTCGAAAACCGAGTAAAATAGTCGGCATTTGCCGGGATGGTCGTGTGACCAAACCGGGCCCGCTGACGACCCTCGGAGGATCGATGACCACGGATCAGCCCGCCACGACGATCGTGAGTCCACGCTTCCGTCGGCTGCACGACGACCTGGCGCACGCACCGGAGCGGCGCGACGAAGTCGTCGAGGCATTCTGGGCGGAGATGGCCGGGGCGGGAACGCCACTGGTCGAGATCGATGGCGGGGCGCTGGGTGCCGGACTGGTGACATGGCTCTACCGCGAGGGCGAGCGATCCCCGGCGAGCGTGGCCGTCTGGGAGGTCTGCAGCTGGAAGCCGGACGACCAGCGTCAGCTCTCGCGGCTCGATGGCACGGATATCTGGCACCTGACCTGGCCAGTGCGGACCGACCTCCGGGGTACCTACGCATTCCATGTGCAGTGGGACGGCACGGGCGAGATCGAAACCGTGTTCGACCCTCTGTGCGCGGTCCGGCAGCAGGGCGATTGGGCGGGTGACGGCATCGAGTCGGTGCTGGTGATGCCGGATGCGATACCGCTGCCGTGGTGGGCTGAACGCCCGGATGTGCCGCGCGGCGAGCTGCACGCCCACACCTTCCGCAGCGCCATTCTGGGCAACGAGCGGCCGGTGTGGGTCCACACCCCGGCCGGGTTCGATCCCGAGCGAGCGGAGCCGTACCCGTTCGTCGTGATCTTCGATGGCGAGGCGCATCACAGCGGGCCGCGGGTGCTGGACAACCTGATCGCGGCAGGGGAGATCCCGCCGATGGTGGCGATCCTCGTCAACCAGATCGGGATCCGGTCGCAGGAACTGACCTGCAACCCGGAGTTCTCACGGATGCTGGCGACCGAACTGGTGCCGTGGGCGCGAGCGACGTATCACCTCACCAGCGATCCTGCCCTCGCTGCATTGAACGGCCGCAGTTTCGGCGGTCTCTGCTCCGCCTACACCGCCCTCCAGCACCCCGATGCCTTCGGGAACGCCTTCATGCAGTCGGGATCGTGCTGGATGCACCCGAGCGTGCTGACCGCCTACGACCGGGCGACCGGATTGATCGATCCGGGGCCGGTGGGAGAAGGCGCGCAGGTGCCGTCGATCATCGCGGCCTACCAGGCGGCGGATCGCGCCCCGATCCGGATCTACCAGGAGGTCGGCACGGTCGAGAACGGACCGGCTCCGGCCCGGATCTGGCAGACGTTCGGCAACCGCTGGTTCCACGACCTGCTGGCATTGAAAGGGTACGAGACGTTCTACCGGGAGTTCGTGGGCGGCCACGATGATGCCTGGTGGCGAGGGACGTTCGCGGATGGCATGATCTGGATCTTCGGCGGCGGTTCGGCAGATCCGACCTGACGGAGGCGGCAGCCGGCGACGGTCGCGGCGGACCGCACAGAGTCCGAGCCCCTCGGCGTCGGGAATGTCACCCCTGGAGGAATGCGTATGCCAATGCTTCGCCTGTCCAGTCTCCTGACCGTGCTCACCATGATAGCGCCGGTACACGGCGCCGCCGGGGTCGCCACGCCTGCCTTTCCCTCTCCCGCTGGCCTCGCCTGGGACATCCAGTTGTCGGAGATCGCCCTCGGCGAGTTGCCGCCGGTCGGGGTGGTCGAGATTGACGGGTTCGATGCGACCGCAGAGGACGTGGCGGCCCTCCACGAGGCCGGAATCACCGCCGTCTGCTACTTCAACGCCGGGGCGTGGGAGGAGTGGCGTGACGATGCGGGTGCCTATCCGGATGCGATCATCGGCAACGCCTACCCCGGCTGGGAGGGCGAGCGCTTCGTCGATATCCGGCAACTCGACGTGCTCAGCCCAATCCTCGCGGCCCGGCTCGACCTGTGCGTGGACAAGGGATTCGACGCGGTGGATCCTGACAATGTCGACACCTACCTCACCGAAACCGGCTTCCCGCTGACCGAGGCCGACCAGCTCGCGTTCAACCGCTGGCTGGCCGGCGAAGCCCACGCTCGCGGGCTCGCGATCGGGCAGAAGAACGTACCCGAACTCGCGGCCGCCCTGGTCGCGTCGTTTGATTTCGCCGTGACGGAGGATTGCCTGGTCGACAACTGGTGCGGCCAGATGGCGCCCTATGCCGACGCCGGCAAGCCGGTGCTGATGATCGAATACACCGACCGCGACCTGACCGCGAACGAACTCTGCACCCTGGCCGCCGGCACGTTTGGCGCGGTGGTGATCAAGCACCGCGAACTCGACGCCTGGTCCGCCCACTGCCCGTAAGGGAACACACACGATCCGCCATGACCAGGAGTGCATTCATCCGGAATCGATGTCTCCCGGCATCCCGGAGGAATACGCCTCAGGTCAACTCTCGCACACCCTGGATCAGGAAGAACGCACCAAGCAGCGCGGACACGGACATCACCAGGACCGGTTCATGATTGTGGAGCCAATCCGCTGTGAGGTTCAGGTTCCTGCGCCCTGCGTCCCCGCCGAATCTGGCGATGCCCAGCGGAACGATCAGCGGGAGACTCGCGGCGACCATGTACGTGGCATAGAGCAGGATGTGCCCCAAGTCCCCCACGCCAGAAGCGGTGATCACGCCAAGCGCCCCGATCGCAAAGATCCACTGGCGGGTGCCCACCAGCACCAGGAAGATGCCCACCCCGGCCAGCGCGAGGGGAGTGACCGTCCTGGCCCGGCCCAGGATCTTGTCCGGCGGCTCGTCGTGATCCGGTACGCGCACCATCACCCGCACGGCCGACACCAGCAGCAGTACCCCGATGATGAGTTTGCTCAACGACACCAATACGTCGATGTTGCGGGCATTGCCCGGGGAGAGACTGGAATAGATCCAGGTGAAAAGGATGCCCTGAAGGAGACGCGCCAGCAAAATGCCGCCCAGCAGGAACGACCCGGCCCGCACCCCATCCGGCCGATCCAGCACGATCAGCATCAGGACGGCCCAGCCGGGAACGATCGCCGCGCCGATGATCATCGGGAGCATTTCCAGGGCGGCGTCAAGCATCAGCTCAATCCGTTTCCGCCGTCACGATGATGCATCGGGCTGTGGAATGGGCTCGTCCTTGTCCCTGAAGGCGGGAAGGTGCGCCAGCGCGCTCTCCACCCCATGTCCCTGCAGCCGCATGAAGGTATAGACCGAAAAGGCGCGGATGAGTCCAGCGGCGGGCAGCGCCAGGACCATGCCCAGGCCGCCGCCCACCGCCCCCCCGATGGAGAGGATGACCAGGGTGCCGGAGTTGGTGAAGTCGTTGGAACTTCCCTGGATCTGCGGCGCCAGGAACCATCCTTCCAGTGCCTGGATCACCAGGAAGACCACCATCGCCGGGATGGCCAATTCGGGTTGGGTGGCCAGGATCACCGGAAACGAGATCATGAAGGCGATCCACGGACCGATGATGGGCACGATCTCGCCGACGAACGCCACCACACCGAGCGGCAGGAAGAGGTCGACGCCAATCACCCAATAGCCGAACCCGGTGATGACCCCCACGATTGCCGCCTCGAGGATCACGCCCCGGGTGTAGGCCCCGAAGATCCGGTCGAAAATCCGGAACCCGGCAATCGCATCCTGCGACCACACTTGCGGGAACTGGGCTTGCAAGGTGCGCGCGGTGGACTTCTCGTCGATCAGGTAATAGACGATAAAAAGGGGAATCGACACCAGGGCGAGGATCGTGGAAATCGCACTGCCGGTCGTGTTCAGGAGCCACCCGGCAACGGACGCGATCCCGGCCATGAGCGTGGCGGCGATCTCCTGGAGATGGCTGTCCACCCATTCCTGGACATCATCCGGAACGTACTCTTCATACACGTCGCGAATGGTTGGATGGTCTGCCTTGATTTGCTCCCAGTACGTCGAAAAGTTCGCGAGCATCTCGGAGGTCTCATCGATGATGGGATTGAGCAGGGTGCCGATCAGCAGGACCAGCAACGCCAACGCCAGCACTGCCGACCCGATCGCCGCGATCGGCCGGGTGAACGCGGCCATCCTGCCCGTTTTCGGGAGCGCGCGTTCCAGCCAGTGCACAACCGGCAGTAGCATGTAAATGATGACGATCGCGATGACATACGGCACAAGGGCATGTCTCGCGAACCAGAGGATGACCGCCAGGAGCGCCACCACGGCCAGGGTGAAGAGCATGGCCGCCGGTCGTACCGGCACCGGCTGATTGTCCTGCGGCAAGGTATCCGTCAACTGGCGGCTCCAGGTGCTGCCGGGTCTACGGCCGGCGTAGAGGTTGGGCTGGACGTGGCGCGCCAGCGTGCCAGGACTTCGGCGATGCTCTCGTCCGGCAGGATCGGGCCCAGCTGTTCGCCATACCCGGCCTTGACCAGGAAGTCCCGGACTTCACCGTAAACGCTGGCGAACCGCAGGGCAATCCCCTTGCCCGTGAGTTCTTCCGACAACTCGGCGAGAGCCTCGACCGTCCCGAGATCGACGTTCGGCGCCGAGGCCATATCGATCACCACCATCGCCGGCGGGGTCTCCCGGGTGTCGATGATGCGGATCAGGTCGTCCTTGATCACGGGCATGTTGGCGTAGAACAGCCCGGCATTCGGGCGGAATACGAGGATATCCGGGTAAACCTCGACGTCGGGATTCCGATCGACATCGACGAAGTCGGTCGTGCCTTTACGGAGCCCGAGGAGAGAACTGTTTGGCAGGGAAACCCGCTTGAGCACCGCGAGGAACGAGAAGAGGACGCCGATGATGATGCCTTCGAGCATGCCGAACGTCAGGACGCCGAGCATGGTCAGGGCGGCCGCGATGAAATCCGGCTTGCTGACATTGAACAGCCGCTTGAGACCGGGGATATCGATCAGGCCCTTGACCGCCACGATCACGATCGCCGCGAGCGTGGTTTCCGGCAGATGGCTGAACGGCTCGGTCAGGAAGAGCAGCACGAGCCCGAGCACGATCGCCGCGAACAGGCCCGCCAGGGGCGTTTTCGCTCCATTGGCGTCGTTCACCGCCGAGCGGGACATGCTGCCGCCGACGCTGTAGCCCTGCATCAATCCGGAGACCAGGTTGGCCCCGCCATTGGCATAGAGTTCCTGGTTGGCGTCGATCTCGTACTTGTGGCGGACGGCAAACGTCCGGGAAGCGCCAACTCCCTCGACGTACGAGAGGAGGAACACGCCAAACGCCAGGATCGCCAACTCGTTGAGCTGATCCGCGCCAACCGACGGCCAGGCCGGAGTCGGGAGGCCGCTGGGGATACTGCCGGCGACATCGATGCCGCGGCTTTCGAGGTTCGATGTCCACATCACGGCGATCGCCACGATGGTGACGATCAGTGAGCCGGGCAGTTTCGGCAGGTATTCCTCCAACGCCAGCAGCGCGGCGATCGAGATCGCCCCGAGCGCCAGCGTCCAGCCATTCGTGTCGCCAATGTGCTCGACGACATTCCAGATTCGCTCGAAGAAATTGCCCTGTACCCCCTCGATGCCGAACAGCTTGGAGACCTGGCTGGCTGCGATGTACAGCGCCGCGCCGGCGGAGAATCCCGTGAGCACCGATTCGGAGACGAAGTTGACGATGAAGCCGATCCGGAAGAGACCCGCCAGCAGGGCCATGATGCCCGACATGACGGCGACCATCGCTGCTGCCGCGGCGTACTGATCGGGGCTGCTGAACGCCATCGTGCCGAGGGTGCCGGCAACCATGATCGAGAGGGCCGAGGTCACGCTGTAGGACAGCTGCCTGGACGTGCCCATCGCCGCGTAGACGAGCAGCGCGATCAGGTTGGCGTAGAGGGCGTGCTGCGGTTCCAGGCCCGCCAGCGAGGCGTAGGCCATGTCCTCGGGAATCGCGAACGCCGCCACGGTAACACCCGCGATCAGGTCCGGCCGGAGGAGCTTGCGATCGTAGGTTCTTCCCCAGGTCAGGATCGGGAAAAACGAGCCAATCCGGCCGAAGAGGCCTGGTCGAGGTGCCGCCGGAGCCGCTGCCGCCATCTCATGTCCTTCCCGTCATGCCGCCCGAGCGACACTACGCCTGCCCGCCTGTCCTGCCGTGGCGTCCGCAATCACGCTAGAGCCCACCCAGCCCCTTGCCCAGCAGGCTGACGCCGAGGATGAGGAACAGGACGGCCATGATGACGGCGTTGTTGGCCACGAGCCATTCCCGCACCTCGTCCAGAATCGCCGCGCCTTTCTCCCCGGCTGCCAGGAAGATTCCGATTGGGATCAGCATGCCGAGACAGGCCAGCAAGATGAAGACGAGATAGACCAATACCTCTTCGCCCCCGCTCAGCCCGGCCTGTCCGATCACACCGGCTGAGGCGATCAGCAATGGCAGGTTCTTCGGATTGAGGGTGCCCAGCATCGCGCCCAGTCCAAACGCCTTGACCGGGGTGAAGGTATCGAGCGCGCTCATCCACTTCGGCAACGCCGCCACCTGCCCCGGTTTCGGCCGGGTCTGGAACTGGTGCCACGCCAGCGCGATCAGGACGCCGCCGAGCACGATCTTGACCCAGGCCACGGCCTGGTTGGTGCCGCTGCCGTCATCCTCCGCGCTGGTGGACACCAGCAGCCCAACCAGCACGAGGACCAGGGCAGTGCCGATGGCCCAGCCGCCGATGAAGCCCCACGCCTTGACCAGGCCACCAGCGCTCACCAGCATCAGGATGAAGCCGACGATCGCCATCGGGCTCAGCGCGATCCCGATCGCGAATCCCAGGTAATCCCCGATCACCGGCAACATGGCTTCCCCTCACTTCCCCGAAATCCCACCGGGCGCGACGACACCCGCGCGCCAACTCGCCACATACGCCTCCGCTTGCCGGATCGACTCGTGCCGGAATGCACTCGATGCAAACACCCGATCGATCCCGATGTCGTCGACCTGGTGGAGTTGCTCCATCCGCGTACGCACTGCTGGATCGATGCCGATCAGCAGGAGCATTCCCCCTTGCTTCCGCAATTGCTGCGCGTAGGTGTTCAGGATCGAGAGGAGCGTGCTGCCGAGATCGCCCTGCCCCTTGAGGCGGAGCATCACCACCGCGCTCGTCGCGCCACCGACCTTCGGCAGGATGTGGGCAAGGGTACGGGCCCCGGCGTAGAAGAGACTCCCGTCGATGTCGAGCAAGACGGTCTGGCCATCCGACAGCTGGGCCGGGACCCCGGTTTCAACCAGCCGCCCATCCTGCCGCTCCAGGCGCGTCACCTTGATGTCGATGCTGGCCCGGTAGATGAACAGGATGCTGGCAACCACGACGCCGAGCACGATCGCCTGTTGCAGCGGCACGATCAGCGCCAGGGTGAAGGTCAGCAACATCGCAACGAATGACCGCCAGTTGGTGCGCTGCACGGACTGGATCAGCGGGAACTTGATGGACAGGGCGGCGCTGTAGATCAGGAGCGCGGCCAGGGCCGCCATCGGGATCAACTCGAGCAAACCACCCAGCAGCAACACGAACACGATCACCACGATCGCGATCATGAACGACGCCCAGCGGGTTTGCGCGCCCGAACTCACCCCCAGGGCGGTACCACTCAGCGACCCACCCCCTGGCATCGCCTGGAAGAAACTGCCGGCGATGTTGCCGAGCCCCTGCGCCATGAAATCCTGGGAATCGTCCGGTTCAGCGCCGTTGCGGTTCGGATACCGTTGTGCCACACCGGCCGCCTGCAGGAGCCCGACGATGCCGACGGCGATACCGGCCAGGCCCATCCGGGCCGCTTCGATCAGGGAGGGGATCTGGAAATCGGGCAGCCCTTGCGGAATATCCCCGAGGCTGCTGACCAGCGCGACCGAATCGGGATCCCAGAACCATGCGACCAGGGTCACGACGGCCAGGGCGATCAGCAGGTTGAATTGCGCGAGCCGCGTGGACATCAAGCCGATCATCAACCCGATCGCCAGCAACCCGATCAGGGTCGTGGGGATGTCGATCTCGTTGAAGTTCCCAATCAGGTTGGCGGTTTTCTCGAGCTTGCTGTCCCCCTCGCCGGAGTAGCCGAAGAAGTCCCACAACTGGCCGAGAATGATCAGGACCGACACGCCGGTGAGGAGCCCGGTCATCACGGCGTTGCTGACGAATTTGGTCAGCATCCCAAGCCCGAGGATGCCGAGGACCAACTGGAACACGCCGGCCACCAGGCTGATCCCGATCATGGCGCGCACGCGGTCCTCGCCCTGCAGGTCGCCCAAACCGTCAGCCGCCACCAGGATCATCGCACTGGTGGTGTTCACCACCATCAGGCGGGTGGAGACGGTCAGCGCCGCCACGGGCGTATTGATCATCAGGGTGTAGAGACCGTAGACCGGGTTGATGCCGGCGATGACACCCGACGTCATGCCATCCGGAATACTGGCGATGCCGTTGGTGAGGGCCGACAGGGCGTCGCCCTTTGTTGGGCGCTCGCGATCGAGACGGAACCCGGCAAGCCGGCTCCCAAGCTGGCGACCGAGCCCGGCGACTGTTGAACCGACGCTCACGATGCAGGCTCGGGGTCGGCATCAGCCGCCTCGCTGCGGTCCGCCATGATGGTCTGGTAGGTGCGGCGAACGTGGAGTTGCACCAGGACGCACAACGTGAGCACCCAAAGCGGGAAGACCACGATCATGCCGCGGTTGAACGACGAGGTGAGCAACATCACGATGCCGACGGCGAACCCGAGCCACTGAAACCATTTCGGAGTGATATTGGAACTGGAGCAAATCTTCGTGGTGGTGAACACGAACATGGCGCCCATGCGGGTGGCGAACACGAAGAACAGTGACCCGCCAAACAGCGGAAACTCCCGGGCAACGTCCATGGATCGGGAATCGTCGATCGAGGTATTGGTGATCGCGCCAATGGAGATGGCTGCCGCCGATGAGAACAGAAGCGCGAGGAAGACGATACCGCTGACAAGCTGGACATTGGAAAACAGGTCGTCAAGCGGTCGCCGCGCGCGGGCGGCGATCCAGAGCCGGACAGAGACGATGAACCAGATGAAGGCAATGCCGGCAAAGGGCAACAGGTAGAGGGCGACCACATTGACGACCCGGCTTTCGGACGAGGAATAGAATGCCTCCAGTTCGGCGTCCGTCGAGCCCAGCCTGGGAACGTCCAGCATGAGCCAGTAGGAGATGAGGAACAGGATCGCGTAGGCCGCGCCCGAGATGGTGGTGAAGAGCGCGGCCTTGCGGAGTTTCTCGATTCGTTCGTCCGACACCGGACCGGCGACAGGAGCGAGCGATGGCATGCGCATGATGTCTCCTCGATGCCTCACCCGGTGCTCTCCCCAACTGGGGACGCTGGCCCGGTACGGAATCAGTGCCAAGGCGTCGTGTGACCGGCAGGAGAGGTTCGTGCCTGATCGGCGGCGGGTCCGCCCGTACCCGATGATGGCACGAACCTCTCCTTGCGTGGTGCAGGCGGCTGTTGTCCGCCCAACCTGTTGCCGGTCGCGCTTATGCGAACGCGTCGCGGAGCCTGGCCTCGTCTTCCGCCGACAGGTTGCTGGCGATCAGTTCGTGCGGCGGCAGTTGCCGGAACCCATGCGCGACCTCGTCGACCACCGCATTGTCGCTGAGCACGAAGATGGCAGAGGTTCCGGGCGTCACTTTCGATTTCACGCTGTTGATGAAGTCGTTGTCGATACCAACATCGATCAGCAGCCCGGACAGCGCGCCGGCCGCGGCGCCGATCGCCGCTCCCACGAATGGCATGAAGAAGAGGAGACCGAACAACAGGCCCCAGAACGCGCCATCCAACGCCCCGCTGCCAACGGTATTGCTCGCCTGCCGGGTTTTGGGTTTCTTGTCACCCATCGGCCAGGACACCGTTGCGTAGTCGTCAACCATGATCAAACCCTGCGCATGGAGCGCAGCAAGGGTACCGGCTGCCTGCTGGGCGCCCTCCGGCGTGGAAAACTTGAATGCGGTAAGTGCTGCCATTCCTTGACTCCTGGGTATCCATCGAAACCGCTGGGCTGGCCGGAATTCAGGAACGCATCGGTTATTTCCCGGTTGCGATCATACTACGGGCAACCCGTGGGGCGGCGTCATGCCAACCGGTGGCATGATGGAGCAATTATGGAGTAGGGAGTGAGGAATGGTACCAGTCTCCCAGCGGCCCGGACTATCGTGATCTCGTGTGCAACGGGAGACCGTGGGTAGGGAGAGTGAACCAACGTGGCGACTGGACCGAATCGAACCGGATTATCCCGATGGATGCCCATCCTGGCGTGGCTACCCGGGTACCAGCGGTCGTGGTTGCGCACCGACATCCTCGCCGGGGTGACGGTCTGGGCGCTGGTCGTGCCCCAGGCGATCGCCTACGCACAGATCGCCGGGCTGCCGCCCCAGGCCGGGGTTTTCGCGGCGTTCGCCGCCCCGTTGGGATACGCCCTGTTCGGCACCTCGCGCCAGCTCATCGTCAGCCCCACCTCGGCAACCGCGGCCATCTCGGCAGCCCTCGTCGGTCCCCTGGTGGTTGCCGATGATATCGGTGAATACGCAGCCCTGTCGGCGGCGCTGGCGATCCTGTGCGGTCTCCTGTTCCTGCTTCTCGGCCGCTTCAACATGGGATTCCTCTCCCAGTTCATCGCGCCGTCGATCCAAACCGGGTTCCTCATTGGCCTGGGCCTGACCATCATGGTCGGCCAGGTCTGCAAGGTGCTGGGGATCGCCTCGATCGACGGACCGTTCTACAAACAGGCGTGGCACGTCCTGAACACACTTGACGAAACGAACGGCTGGTCGCTCCTGATCGGGGGCGGGGCGCTGGTCCTGCTCGTCGTGCTCGGAAGGCTGACCCATGGCCTGCCACTCGCGCTGATCCTCGTGGCGCTCTCGATCGCGATCGTGTCGATCTTCGATCTCGATGCCAAAGGGGTCGATGTGGTTGGCGCGGTCGATCGCGCCATCCCGCTTCCCAGCGTGCCACGCGTCGATCTCTCCGACCTGCTCGTCCTCGTTCCGGGAACGCTTGCCATCGTGGTCATTGGCTACTCGGAAAGCATGTCGGTCTCACGCGGCTTTGCCGACAAGCACCATTACCGGATCGATGCCAACCAGGAACTCACCGCCCTGGGCATGTCGAGCATTTTCGGCGGGATCTTTCAGAGCTTCATCACCGGCGGCGGCGCCAGCCAATCTGCCGCGAATGACCGGGCAGGAGCGCGCACCCAGGTATCCGGCATCGTGCTCGCGGCGCTCGCGTTCCTCTCGGCCCTGATCCTGATGCCGCTTTTCGAGAACCTGCCACAGGCGGTGCTCGGTGCGATCGTCATCAACGCCGTGGTTGGCTTCATCAACATCCCGGCCATGCAACGATTGCGCCGGCTCCGTACGGATTCCTACTGGCTGGCGATCCTGGCCCTGATCGGGGTCCTCCTGCTTGGTATCCTGCCGGGCCTGCTCATCGCCGCGGGGATGACCGTGCTCCTGCTGCTGGGGCGGTACAGCCGTCCTTCCGGCAGCCCTATGGGCCGCCTGGAGGACGGGAGTGCGTTCGCACCGCTGGACGAGGAGTCCGGTGCGGCCACCGAGCCGGGCCTGCTCATCTACCGGCCCGATCTGCCGCTGTCGTTCGTCAACACCAACTGGAACCTGGACCTGATCCGGGCCGAAATCGCGGGCCAGCCAACCCCGCCATCGGTGGTGGTCCTCGATCTGGACGCGACCCCGGAGCTCGATGTCTCGGGTGTCGATTTCCTCATCTCGCTGCACCGCGAACTCGCGCACGACAACCAGGAACTCTGGATTTCCCGCGTGAATCCCCGGGTCCTGGCAATGATCACGTCGGACGAACTTCGCGACGTGATCGGCGATGGGCATCACTGGGCCACCAACCGGGAGGCCTGGCAGGAGTTCCGGCGGCGGTTCGTGAACGCCCCAGGCGCGTCGGTTGACCAGACGAAATCCTGAGTAACGGGTTTCACCGGTGGGGTCAGGCGGATTCGGGTGGCGATGAAGAGAACCAGGCGGACGCACGCTCGAAGGCGCGCCGGTCTTCATCCGTATCGAGGTGCGCGCTCGCGGTTCGATGGAAAACGGAAGCAACCGATTCGATCACGGGTTGGGCCGAGACCGGGACCAGGGCATGCACCCGCCGCAAGGTCTTCAGCGCATGGATGGCCAGGTGCGTGTCGTTCTTGACGTAGAAGCGGAGCTGGTCGAACGCCGTATGCACGCAGCGGTCATACGGCTCCGGTTCCCAGATCACGCGAACCGTGTCTGCCTTGTCCACCAGATACCGCTGCGGCTCGGGCTCATTGGCGACCATGATGATGAGATCCCCCAGGGTGTTCATGCAGTATTCGGCGGTGGTGGGATCGTTGATCGCGGCCGAAATGGCTTTCAGCATGATGTCGGCCACACGGCGGAACCCGAACTCGATATCCTGTTCGGATGTGCGTTCGTCGCCAATCAGGAGTGCCTTGAGAATTTCCTTCATCGCCTCCTCGGAAATCCGCTCGCCTGGCCAGGCAATGGCCAGGTTTTCTCCCGGGAAGATGTAGTTGCCAATGTTGGCGGTGACGTTGATCGTCACGTCGTTCCGGATCGCGACCGCGAGCAACTGCTCGAAGTGCATCATTTGCAGGAAGCCTGCGCAGGGAGCCCGGATCGCCACAACCATCGCCTCGGGAGGAGGATCGGTATCGAGCGAGCCCACCGACCGCGCCTTGCGGGACGCAATCAGGCTGCGCCGCAGCAGGCTCCGGGTCTGGTCCGCAGCCGAATTGATCAGGAAGGTCGGCTCCAGCGTTCTCATGCCGTAGATGGCATAGAAACCGAGCACCCCCACCGACGCGATGGCGATGACGATGGCCAGCGACACACTAAGCACCGGGGTGAACGCCGCCTCGGGATCGCCCTCCGGTGGCCTGACCGATCGCAGGACCAGCAACGAGAAGGTGAACGATCCAAGGAACATGCCGAGCACGACGTGCAGGTACCAGAGACGGCTCAGGGCTTTCACCACCCGCGGCGTGTACTGGCTCGACGCCAGTTGCATGGTGACGAAGGTCGCGGAAAACACGACGCCCGCGACGGTGATGGCCGATGACGCGATGGCTGACAGGACGCTCATGGCGGCGTCGGGGCTGCCACTGTACAGCCAGAGACGGCTTGGGAGGGGATCGAGCCGGAGTTCCTGGTCGATCCGGACCATGGCCAGCCCCAACACGGCGAAGCCAACGATGAACGTCGCCATGATCAGCCAGGGGTAACTTTCCAGGAGCCGGCGAATTCGGGATCGACGATCAAGCATGCGGTGCCTCGTCAGCCGTCGGATGCGTGGAAAGGGACCGTGGAACCAACGACCCGGCAGCTGGAGGCTCCGGTCCTTGTGCATGTGGAAAAGCATGTTCCACAGGCTGCACCTTTCACACGATGCCGGAGAGCGACGGCGCATTCCACCCGATTGTGCCTGCTGTGAGCATTGACGGCATCATCCCGCATGGCGCGGGAAATTGCGAGTGCCAGGCTTGGCCCTGCGGGAGCGGGGCCGAGCTGGGGTAGGTAGGTACGTTTGTAGCCGAGGGAACGCGGCGCTTCGCGCCTTGGCCCTCGGCTACGATGAACAACGATCAGTCGGACCTGCCCTGACGAGGTAACGCAACCCGTTCACCCGGATTCGGTCCTACCAGCGAGACAGCTCCCGGAGTTCCGGATTGGCCTCCAGCGTGCCACGCACGAACCCGTCCCACAGATCGTGGGTGATCCGTTCGGGATCGAGGGGAACGCCATACGCCCCGGCCCAGGCGGCGATGTTCCGCACGTCACGCTCCAGCAGGAAACGCGCATCGGGGTTGTCCCACGGGTTGACCGCCTGCGGGAAGTCGATGGTGACCGGGGCGTCGTTCCAGTACAGGACGTTGAACGGCGAAAGGTCGCCGTGGATGCGGTCACTCGCGAGCCAGAGGGTGAGTTCGTCGACCAGGGTGGCCGCCACGCGTCTCGCGGCATCGACCGGAAGCTGGACGTGCTTCAACTTGGGCGCGGGTCCATCGGCATCGCCGATGAATTCCATCAGCATCGCGTGCCCGGACATCGTCAGGGGTTCCGGAACGCGCGCGCCGGCCTGGTGCAGCACCTGCATCGTTGCGTATTCGTACGTGATCCAGGATTGCTCGATGGCGGCGATGCCGGTGCGGGACCGTTTGGCGACGGCCCGGGCGAGACGGCGGTCGACCTTGCCGCTGGCCTTGATGCCGGCCGAACCGGTGAGTGAAACCCCGGCCACCCGGCCGCTGAGGTAGATAGCGTCGTTCTTGAAGGAGCGTTGGGTGCGGCCACGGTGGATTTTCACCGCGAGGCGGTCGTGGCCGGTGAGGGGATCAGCGCGGCAGCAGTAGACGGTGCCTTCCTTGCCGCTGCTGACGAGATACTCGACGGCGGTTATCCAGCCGTCTTCGAAGAAGACCTCGGGGATGTCGGATTCGGTGACAGGCATGGTAATCCTTCATTGCGAATGCAATGGAGCGGTCCCGCCACGAGACCGCCCCGGTTGGTGAACGTGTCCATATCCGCACCTCCTGGTGTTCCATGCCGTCTCACCGGATCCATCCTGCACCGCAGGCCGGGGTTGGCGTTCAGTGCGCCCGGACCATCCGGGCGCACCTCCGATAGTAGCGGCTTTTCGCTGAAATGGGGGCTATCGCGAGGAACGTGTACACATGTGGTACGATCAGGGCAGATGAGACGATCATCCACGGCGAAGGAGCACCCATGTCACAGTCGATCATTCCCACCCAGCACATGAAATTCACCGAGGCACGTCCACAATTGAGCGACCTTCTCAATCGGGTCTACGACCGGGAAATGCGCGTGATGATCTCGAAAGGGAACATCCCGGTTGCCGCCATCGTCTCGATCGATGACCTGGAGCGGCTCAACCGGCTCGATGCGCAGCGCGAAGCCGATTTCAAGATTTTTCACAAGATCAGTGCGGCTTTTGCAGATCAAACGCCAGAACAGATCGAGCAGGAAGTGGATCGTGCCGTCGCCGAGGTCCGCGCCGAGATGCGCCGTGAACGCCAGTCCGTTGTCTCCCGGTGATTCGGGCAGTGCTGGACACGAACGTCTTGGCGTCCGGAATCGTTGGCCTGGATTTGTCGAGCGCACCACCGGCAGAGATTTTCCGCCGATGGCAAGCCCGAACGTTCGGGCTGGTGACCTCGGACGATATTCTTGATGAGCTTGTTCGGACGTTGGCAAGTCCGTACTTTGCACAGCGAGTGCTGCGATCCGATGCGGAATCAACACTTTCGACACTCCAGGTGTATGCGGAGATCGTCGTGCTGTCCAGCACCGTCGAACCACTTGCAACGCATCCTGAGGACGATCTTGTCCTCGCCACGGCGATTTCGGCGAGAGCGGACTACCTTGTTACCGGGGATCGTCAATTGCTGGCACTCCAGAATGTCTACGGTGTTGCCATCGTCAATGCCAGGCGATTTGTGGCGATTCTGAATGCCGCCGGTTAGCGGTCGCTACCCGTTCTCTGCATAAGCCAGGCGCATGAGGCCGACCAGGTCATCGT
>CAZSUN010000092.1:14362-16211 GCA_964610045.1 uncultured Sphaerobacteraceae bacterium | reverse complement strand
GCAACCGCAGCAACCTCGCCATGGTGTCGCCGAAGATGAGCGGTTTGTCGGCTTCGGCGATGAAGGTCATCTGCGAGCGGAGCATCTCCATGGTCTGCCGGTAGGTGCCGTACCAGCGCAGGGGCGGGTAGTCCGAGCCCCAGACCATGCGGTGCGGACCGAAGTGCTCGTAGAGGTGCCGCACGATCCACTGGACATCGGAGTACGGGAACCCCCACTCCACGGTCGAGCTGTAGTTATAGCCAGAGACCTTGAGATTGATGTTCTCGACCGCCGCCGATTTCAGCACCTCGCGCAAACCGGCCTCGTCGGTGGCCGGGATCATCGCCAGGTGGTGGCAGAGGATCGGGACGTCCGGGAACTGTTGGGCGATCTCGCGCAGGGCGGGGTGCTGGTACGGGAAGCCGGCGATCGAGGCGATCAGGCCGAATTCGCGAGCGACCTCGAACACCGCCACGCTCTCGTCGGAGGTCAGCCAGGCGCCATCCTCACCCTCGCGCAGGTAGTGGGTGAACCCGCCGAGCGGCCAGCGCTCGGCCATCGCCCGCAGGCGACCCGCCGCGCCGGGGGTGTGGTAGGTGTCCGACCAGAACGAGTCGAGATCAGGGCAATGGATGATGCGGTCGGGGTACCTCGCGGTGACTTCGGCGCCGTAGGCGTTGTTCTCCGGGTTGTGGTCGATCTGGGCGCAGACGAGGAAGGCCTTGTCGACCCCGTTCCGGTCCATCTCGTCAAGAAGCTGCTCCACCAGGCCGCGCGTCTCCGGGTCGGGCACGGGCGGCTGGTAGGGCCAGTAGGTCCAGGCGTGGCAATGTGCGTCGATGATCATGGGTGTATGTACCTCCACAGGCGAACGGGTCCGCCTATCACAAGGGCCGTACCTTCCGCCGGTCGCATTCCGCGCCGCTCCATGTACGAACGCAGGCGGATGTCTCGGCCCGTTCCGATGACTTCACGAATCCGAGCCTGCCAGGTTGGCCAGAGATTCCTCGCAAGCTCGGAATGACAATCGAGGGTGCGGTGCGATCAGAACGCCCACCCCAAACGTTTGTAGGGACAGCCCAGGAGCCCTACGCCGTGTGGCTGTCCTGCCACCCTCAGCGTCGAATCAATCGGACAGTCGCTCGGCGACCGGGGTGACGCCGATGCCAGGCGTATCCGTCGGGCTGATCCGGCCGTTAACCGGCACTGGCGCACCGTCCAGATACGGGAAGAGCGGGCGGATCGGGTTCTCCTCGCCCTTGTTGCCAATCACCACCCACTCGGCGAGCGGGGTGTTGACCGTGGACGAGATGAAGTGCAGTGCCCACGGGTGGAGTCCGCCCGCGTGGGGAATCACGTCGATGCCCCAGGCGGAGGCCATCGCGGCGATCTTCTTCGCTTCGGAGATGCCGCCCACCCAGGCCAGGTCCGGCTGCAGGATGTGGCAGCAGCGGCGCCCGATCAGTTCGCGGTAGCCCCAGCGCGTGTACTCGTGCTCGCCGGTCGCGATCGGCACGTTCGATTTCGCCGTGATCTCGGCATAGCCGTCAAAATCGTCGGGCGGCAGCGATTCCTCGATCCAACGCACCCCCAGCGGCTCCGCCAGGCGCGACATGCGCAGGGTGTAGTCCACATTCCAGGCCATGTAGCAATCGAGCATGATGTCGGCATCGGGCCCGACCGTCTCGCGCGTTTGCTCGATCAATTCGACGTTGGCCTTGATCCCGGCCCAGCCATCGGCCGGACCGTACGGCATGGCCAGCTTGAACCCGGTGAAACCGAGTTCCTTGTAGAAGGCCACGTCGTTGCCGGTCGAGTAGACCGGCAGGGAATCCCGCACCTTGCCGCCGAGCAGGCGCCAGACCGG
>CAZSUN010000092.1:10941-14262 GCA_964610045.1 uncultured Sphaerobacteraceae bacterium | reverse complement strand
GTGCCGGAAGTGATCCTCGACGATGGCGCGGGCACCGCCGGGAATGGCGCAGCCGATGCCTTCGATGCCCTCGTCGGTCTGGATCCGGACGAGGAGTTCCGGCCCCCACTGCGCGCCCCACGACGAGCGCCGGGCGGCATATTCGGGGTAGATCGACATCGGGTTGGCGACGACCGATTCCGACAGCCACGATTTCGGCTGGGTTTCATCGGGTTTGATGGGTGTCACGGTCACCCCGGTTATTTGCATCTGGTGCCCTCCTGTTCGCGTGTCGCGATGTCTGTCAACGGCTGATGTTCAGGCTCGCGACAGGGTCGCACACCTTCCGCAGGAGGTGAAGATGCCGCCGCCGGGTGCATGGACAGATGAGGCTTCCACCGCCTCTCCCTGCTACCATCTGGTCAGGCCAACGGTGGCATCCCAACCGGCATCACCAAACCCAGTCAAGGAGCACAGCCATGACGACCGAGTCGATTCCCGCCGGCGCCCGCATCGGGCACGTCCATCTCAAGGTGGCCGACCTCGACCGCGCGGTGATCTTCTACCGGGACACCCTGGGCTTCGATCTGGTGTTCCAGTACGGCACCCAGGCCGCCTTCCTTTCCGCCGGCGGCTACCACCACCACATCGGCCTCAACACCTGGGAGAGCGCTGGTGGCACTCCGCCGCCTCGCGGAACGACCGGGCTCTATCACTTCGCCATCAACTACCCGGAGCGGCGAGACCTCGCCGCCGCCCTCCGACGGTTGCTCGACCGCGGCTGGGGCATCGACGGTGCGTCCGATCACGGTACCCACGAGGCGCTCTACCTCCACGATCCGGATTTCAACGGGATTGAGCTGGCGTGGGACCGCTCGTCCGACCACTGGTACCGCGAGGGCGAACCCGTCTTCGAGCGCCGGTCACTCGATTTCCCGTCCCTGCTGGGTGAACTCGGCGATCCCGCCACCGACCGCTACCTTCCGGGCCTCGCGAAATACGATTAGGACTCCCCCGAATGCCTGTATCGCGCGACATCCAGATCCAAAATGACGGGCACACCCTCGCCGGCACGCTCCATCTGCCCGACGGCAATCCCCCATTCCCTGCCGTAATCATGATTCACGGCTCCGGCAACGCCGACCGGGACAGCGGCGGATTTTTCACACCCCGGCGACAACGGTTCGTCGAGGACGGCCTGGCGGTTCTCTCGTGGGACAAGCCGGGGAATGGCGAATCGGGTGGCGACTGGCGCCGGCAGACGATTCCCGAACGGGCGGACGAGACGGTGGCCGCCCTCGCCTGGCTCCAGGACCAGGACGGGATCGTCCCCGAACGCATCGCCCTCTGGGGTCACAGCCAGGGCGGTTGGGTCGGTCCGCTCGCGGCCTCGCGCGAGCCCGCCGTGGCGGCGCTGGTGATCCACTCCGGCACCGGGCTCACGCCTGAACAGCAGGACTATTTCGGCCTGGAACACGTCCTGCGGCGAGACGGCGCCACGGATGCCGAGGTCGAGGAGGGCAGGGAATTCCTCAATGCGCTGCACGCCGCCGCGAAGGCGGACATGCCCTTCCCCGACTTCGACCATACCATCCAGGCCCCGGCACGCGGCACCCCCTGGCACGACTACTTCGGCGAGGTCGAAGAAGGCATGTGGGTCTTCTTCACCCGGAACTTCGCCGCACCATTCGACCCGCTGGCGGCGTTGCGGGCGGTGACCTGCCCCACGCTGGCGATTTTCGGCAGCGACGACGTGCTGGTGCCAGCCGAATTGAGCGCGCAAATCTTCTGGGACACGGTCGGCCCCACCAACCCCGATCTCACCGTTCGTACCTATCCCGGCGCCGGTCACCGGCTCGACCTGCCTGGTGGCGGGTATCCGGACGGCTACCTCACGGCCATGTCCTCCTGGCTTCGAAAGCGGCTCGCGCCCGATCCCGGTTGACGCTCCAGAGGGGATGCGATGGGGGGGTGCTGGATCTCTCGTAGCCGAGGGCCAAGGCGCGCAGCGCCGCGTGCCCTCCTGATTCGCGGACGTGGAGCGGACAACTGCGGTGAGCTTGATCGGTGTTCGGTCGTTTGTAGGGACAGCCCAGGCGCGCAGCGCCGTGTGGCTGTCCTGTTTTCGCAATCACCGTCCCTGCAACACACTGTATTCCTCGGAACACATCTCCCTGTGAGCCTGGGCGGGTGATACCGGGCACGGGCACGGTCGCCAGATGCAGGTCGTGATGTCCGCAGGCGGGTATCCATGCCCGACATGGCCACCGCAGCTACCGTACACTCCGCCGTGGCACCTCGGCATGTCGCGAGACGGCATTTGACGAAAGGTGAGAGTTCCACTACATGCCACTCATCATCGAAGCGCGCGGACTGACCAAGCGGTACCGCGATCACATCGCCGTCAACGGCATCGATCTCGACGTTGGTGAAGGCGAAATTTTCGGCATTCTCGGCCCCAACGGCGCCGGCAAGACCACCACCCTCGAAATGATCGAAGGACTTCGCACGCCGGACTCCGGCACGATCATGGTCGACGGCATCGACGCCGTGAACGATTCGGCGCGCGTCCGCCGGATCATCGGCGTGCAACTCCAATCCACCGCACTGTTCCCATACCTCACCTCAGCCGAACTGATCGAATTGTTCGCCAATCTCTACGATGTGCCGGACCCCGCCTCTCGGGTGCCCGACCTGCTGCGCCTGGTCGACCTGGAGGAAAAGGCGAAGGCGAAGGTCGACGAGATGTCCGGGGGTCAGCAGCAGCGGTTGAGCATCGCCCTCGCCCTCGTCAACCAGCCGCGGGTGACGTTCCTCGATGAGCCGACAACCGGGCTCGATCCGCACGCCCGCCGCAACCTGTGGGAGACGATCCTCGGCGTGCGCAAGGCGGGGACGACGGTCGTGCTGACCACGCACTACATGGAAGAAGCCGAGGTCCTCTGCGACCGGGTCGCGATCATGGATGGCGGCGAGGTGATCGCCTGCGACACGCCTGCGGGCCTGATTCGCGGGCTCGCGCTCGAGGCCACGGTCAGCGCGACGGTGGCCTCGGATTCGCGGATCGGGGAAGGGGAATTGTCCGGCCTGCCAGGCGTCGTCACTGCCTCGGTGACTACCGTGGATGCCGAAAACCGCCTCACCATGCAGAGCAACGATGCCCAGGCCACGATCACGAGCCTGCTCCGGCTCGCCAACGACCGCAATGTGGTGCTGGGCAACCTCGGCAGCACCCGGGCCACGCTGGAGGATGTCTTCCTCGCCCGCACCGGCCGGTCGTACGCCGAGCATCAGGATCAACCCGCCGAAGAACCAGCGCCAGCGAAGCGACGCGGCCGCCGC
>CAZSUN010000092.1:0-10841 GCA_964610045.1 uncultured Sphaerobacteraceae bacterium | reverse complement strand
GCATCAGGATCAACCCGCCGAAGAACCAGCGCCAGCGAAGCGACGCGGCCGCCGCGCTGCCTGATCTTCCCCCGCATCACCGCGCAAGGCAGGAATCGAGCACAGCATGCAATCGTTCTGGGCGATGGTAATCGCCAACCTGAAGATGACCGTCCGGAATCGCCAGGCCATCTTCTGGAACCTGGCCTTCCCGGCGATCTTCATCCTGATCTTTGGGGCGGTCTTCGGCAACGACTCGCTGAGCACGATCGAGATCGGTGTGGCCGGTCCCGAGAGCGCCATCCGCAGCCAGGTCGTGCAGGGACTGGAATCCAGCGACGCCTTCAACATCCATACTGGATCGGAGCAGGACGAGCGCAACGCCCTCAACGAAAACGACCGGCAGATCGTCCTCATCGTCCCCGAAACCGTCGATGCGGCGCACCCGGTCACGCTTCTCTACAACGAGCAGGGCGGCCCAACCGGCGCGATCGCCCAGTCGGCGGTGCAGAACGCGCTCTACCAAATCCTCGGCGGCAGCGCCCTGGCGCCAATCAATGCACAACCGATCTCCACGCTCAACCTGTCCTTCATCGACTTCTTCGTGCCGGGCATCCTGGCGATGAGCATCATGAACTCGGGGGTGATCGGGCTGTCGACCGCGTTCACCTCGTTCCGCGAGAAGGGCATCCTGCGCCGCATCAAGGTCACGCCCTTCTCGCTCTGGAAGTTCATCCTGGCGCGGATCGTGGCCTCGATGGCGGTCATCCTGGCGACCTGCGCGATCCTGATCGTGGTTGGAATGCTGGTCTGGGGATTGAACGTGCGCGGCAACTGGATCCTGATCGTCATCTCGATCCTGATCGGCAGCCTGGCCTTCCTTGCGATCGGCTACGCGATCTCGTCGTTCGCCCGCAACACCGAGTCGGCGGCGAGCTACGCGAACCTGATCACCTTCCCGATGCTGTTCCTGTCAGGCGTGTTCTTCCCGGTCGGCGCGATGCCGGAGTGGCTCCATCCGATCATCCGGCTGCTCCCGCTACGCTACCTGGTCGACGCCCTGCGCGATGTCATGATGTACGGGCGTGGGATCACGGCGATCTGGACGGACCTGCTGGCGTTGCTGCTCGTCTTCGCCGTCTGCCTGCTCTTCGCCGTCCGCTTCTTCCGCTGGGATTCCACCACGCGGTAGCGAGCGCGCCACCCGCTTGCCGTTGCCGACACCCGGCATCGTAGGGGCCGAACGGCCCGAGCGAAGCGAGGGTCTGTCGGTCCGTTTTTCGCGGGAGCCTGATTCAGTAGGAGACTAGTCCTCAGACTCGTCTCAGTGCGGCCCGGCCATCGCGCCGATCTCGGTGCCGCAGGGTCCGCCACCAGTGTTGGCGTCGATGACGACCTCCGCTCCGTCGAACGTCAGGATCGGCCGGTACCACTCGGACATGCGCTCGGCAGACCGTCCGATGTAGTGGCAGATGAACGAGCGGCGGAAGCGGTCGGTGCTGCTGTTTGGGCCTGATCCGTGGACAAGCGTGCCGTTGAAGAACAGCATGTCGCCCGGCTCCATGATGACGGGAACCTTCTCCAGGCCTGGCGGCGGCGGCACATACTCCCGCGTGAACGAGACGGTGCTGTCCGCCTCTTCGGGACAGAAGAGGTCCATCGCGTGGGTGCCCGGCACGACTTCCAGGCATCCGTTTCCTTCGTCCACATGGTCCAGCGCGAGCCAGGCCGCAATACAGGTGCCAGGGTCAACATTCAGGTAGAAGTTGTCCTGGTGCAGCGCCTGGCCCTTGGCGCCGGCCGGCTTGAAATACAGCATGCTCTGTGCAGCCAGCGGCTCCTCACCGAAGAGATCACGCAGGACAGGTTCCAGCCGCTCGTCGAGCAGGTACCGCAGGGCAACGTCGTTGACCCGGTGCGGGTGCATGATCCGTGGATACATCTTCAGCGGATCGCCGTTGGCCTCCTCGGCCGTCCTCGGGTTGAAGTGGCCAGGAATCGGACCGTCGGCGTGCATCTGCATGAACGTGTCGATCAGCAACTGCACCTCCTCCGGGGCATAGAACCCCTTGAGGATCAGGTGCCCGTCTCGCTCGAACTGCTCGTACTGGTCGGGGGTGAGAACCTTCAGTGCGCGGGTGGTCCCGAGTGCCATGGGAACGATCCTTTCCGGGGTGGGAGTGCTGCCCGGGCCGGAGCCGGGGAGCCGGGCGGCGATCACAAGGGCCACCCAATTGCTGAGCGTATCTTGCTCCGACCGGATGGTTGGCGCAATCCCGACCGCCGTACCAATCGCGGAACAGGTCCGGGTGTGACTGCACAACTCCATTACTTCCCAATGGACAGCAACTATCCGACAAGCGTACAATCGACCCGCCGTCGCCCACGGTTCAGGGCGCACCAAGGATCCCGCGATGCGCGGGATCGAACTTATCGAGGGGAACACCAGAGACATGACAGCATCAGGACCGTTGGCATCACTCGTTTCGCGTTTGCGCAGTGGCGATCTCGATCGACGCCAGTTCATGCAGGCATCGGCAGCCCTGGGGGTCGGTGCAGCCGCCGCCAGCGCCCTGGCCGGCAATGCGGCCGCACAGGACGCTTCACCCGCCGCCGAATCAGCCGCCCTCGTGCCGGCGTTCGGGACCGACACGCAGGAGCGCGGCGCGGGAGGGGAACTCCGGATCATCCAGTCGCAGGCGCCTACCGTTCTGGCCGCCCATTCCGCCACCGGTTCAAAGGACACCTACGCCGGCAACCTCGTGATGGAGCCCCTGCTCGGCTACATCCAGGATGGGTCGCTGGCGCCCATCCTCGCCGTCAAGGTGCCGTCTACCGAGGATGGCTCCGTTGCCGCCGATCTCACCAGCGTCACCTTCAACCTCAAGGAAGGCGTGCTCTGGAGCGATGGCGAGCCGTTCACCGCCAACGATGTCCTGTTCACCTGGCAGTGGGTCACGAACCCCGACAACGCCTCGGTCAATTCCGGCACCTGGGGCGTGATTGCCGGCATCGAGGTCGTCGACGATCTCACCTTCACCGCGACGTTCACGGGTCCGCAGGTCGCCTGGTTCGAGACATTCACTGGCGCGGACTGGGGCGTGATTTACCCGGCCCACGTCTTTGGCAACGACCCCGCCACCAAGAACGATGAGTTCCTCTCATTCCCGATCGGGACCGGACCATTCAAGGTCGACAGTTTCTCCCCGAACGATGCGGCGGCGTTCTCCGCCAACGAAAACTATCGCGAACCGACCAAGCCGTACTTCGCCACGGTCGCCTTCAAGGGCGGCGGCGACGCCCTCTCGGCCGGCCGCGCCGTCGTCCAAACGGGCGACTACGACTACGCCTGGAACGTACAGGCCGAGCCGGAGATCATTGCCGACCTCCAGGCAAACGGCACCGCCGGCACCATCCTGACCAAGGTCGATACCACGGTCGAAGGGTTCTACCCGAACTTCAGCGATCCCAACGCCGAGGTCGACGGGCAGCGGTCGGAGAAGAACACCCCGCACCCGTTCCTCACCGACAAGGCCGTACGCGACGCCCTGAACGTTTCGATCAACCGCGAACTCATCTCGCAGCAATTCTATGGCGATGGGGAGCTTGCGGAATCGAACGCCCTCGCCGGCAACCCGTTCTTCATCTCGCCGAACACCAGTTTCGAATTCAACCTCGAAAAGGCCGCCCAAATCCTCGAGGATGCCGGCTGGACACTCGATGGCGACGTTCGCAAGAAGGACGGCGTGGAGCTGTCGCTGACCTACGCCACACCAACCAACCAGGTCCGCCAGAAGACCCAGGCGGTGGTCAAGCAGGATCTCGAATCGATCGGATTCAAGGTCGAACTCGTCCAGGTCGACCCCGCCGTCTTCTTCGATGGCAGCTCCGGCACCGATCAGAACTACCAGCACTTCTACTGGGATCTGGCCGTCTGGTCGTCGGGACCGCCAAGCGCGATCCCGGTCTCGTGGCTCCAGAAGTGGTATGCCGGCCCCGATGGGGAGAATATCTCCCAGGCGTCGAACGGCTGGACGAAACCGAACGTACAGCGCTGGAATAATGCCGAGTACGACGACCTGTATACCCAGTTGCAGGCCGCTACCACGCTCGAAGAGGCCCAGGGTCTCCTGATCGCGATCAACGATCACGTCATCGCCGAAGTGGCGTTCATCCCGATCGTGCTGCGGCCGTTCTTCAACGCCGTGTCCAACCGCCTGCGCGTGGAGAACATCGGCAACGAGAACGGTTTCGCGTCACCGTACTGGAACATCGCGAACTGGAACCTGGCCGACGAGGGATAGCCCCGAGCCGTCCCCTCCTTCTGGCACAATGTCCGCAGGTGGTCGCCCTCGTGGCGGCCACTTGTCTTGCTGTCCGGCCCGTGCACATCCGCGGGCGACGCACCAATCCAGGGGGTGATCGTGGAATCGTGGACGGATTTCATGGTGGTGGAGGCGGGTGCGGCAGCGGTCCTGGCCGGCCTGATCTTCGTCGGCCTCTCGATCAACCTGGATCGCCTGCTTGAGTATCCGGTCGTGTTCCTGCGGGCAATGGCCGCACTCACGATGCTGGCCAACGTGTTCCTCGTTGCGTCACTGGTGCTGGTACCGGGGCAGTCTCCCCGGCTCCTGGGGCTGGAGATACTCCTTGTGGCCGGGACAGCCTGGGCGGCCGTCACCCTCCTCAGCATCCGGTATGTGCGACGCGCTGCCGTCGCCTACCACACCGACGCGCAGGTGCTGTTCGTATTGCGTCAGGTGGCCACCGTGCCAGCCATTGCCGGCGGGCTGGTGCTGATCGCCGAACGCGACGGCCTGCCCTGGCTGGTGCCCGCGTTCCTGGCGACGTTCGTCGTGGTCATCGCCGAGTCCTGGGTCATCCTCGTCGAGATCAAGCGGTGACGTCACGATCGAACCGGAAGTCACGTCCGGATCAGGGGGTGAGGGCCGGGCGAATGTCGGTGTGGGTGAAGTCGTCTCCCACGAAGAGGAGCGGCTCACCGCGCTCGCGAGCGAGCGCGTAGGCGAAACAATCGCCGAAGTTCAGTTTGGCATTGCTGTCGTTGCCCCGGCCGTACCGCTGATGCGCGATCCGCGCCATCCGCGCCTGTGATTCGGTAACCGGTTCGATCGTGATGCCGTACTCAAGGAGCAGGTCATCAAACCGACGGGCTACCGCAGGGTTGTGCGAATTGTCGACAACGAGCGATATCTCCAGGAATGACGCCGCCGACATACGAGAAGCTGTGCTGAAAGCCAGGACGCGCAGACACGATTCGGCCTGATCCTCATTCGCGAGGATTGCCACGATTGCAGACGAGTCGACGATCATTTCGGCAACCCAAACTCATCGTCGTAGAGATCATCCATCTGTTCGCGGAGGTTCCACGCAGGATCCGTGCTTTCGCGCAACTCCTGCCCAACCCTGAGCCAGTACTGGATACGTTCCTCGTTGATCTTCGGCTCGCGCTCCAGCTTTTCGCGCACCGCCTCGATCACGACGGTCGTCATGCTCTTGCCTTCGCGATCCGCCAGTTCCCGGATCAGGCGATAGGCTTCGTCGTTCTTGATGTTGAGTGCCGGCATCGATCCGCCTTTCTACCATCGCACGTCACGATTCTACCATCGGACCTGGATGTCCTGGCCTACTCCGGCCGATCGGGGATCTGGAGACCGAAGAACCGCTCGAAGACGTGGGTGGCGTATGCATACCTCAACAGCACCAACCATCCTACCGCGACGATACCGATGACCAGGTATGAGCCGACCCCGAGGTTGTTCGCGTCGAAGAAGTTCCGTAACCCATCCACCCGAAGAATGACGGCAAAGAGCGGGATCATCAGCGCGGCGAGAATCGTCGGCCGCCAGTCGTGGTCGGTCGGCTCCACCACGGCCCACCAGTCGGTGGGCGGGCAAGCGAGCGGCACGAGGCCAATGCCGGCCAGCACCAGCAGGGTTGTCAGGGCATCGCGCGAGATCGGGTTGCCGGACATCAGGCCAAACGCTTCGCCCGATCGCAAATCCGCAAGCGAGACATCCGCCAGCAGGTAGAAAATCGTGTAGATCACGAAGCCGGCCAGCGCCAGCGTAATCGTGGCCGGCACCACGAACGCCACCACCTCGTGCACGAGGCTGCGCGCGGGGGCGCGGGGATGCGCCCAGAGCGCGATCCCGAAGGTGGGGATACCCACTGTCAGCAAGGTCAGCAGCGCCACGTTCGCCGGCGCGAACGGAAAGCCCACCCGCACGATCGAACACAACATCAATGCCAGCACCACCACGAATACCCGCGCGAGGAACAGTTCCAGCACCCCCTGCAACCCGCGTCGCACCCGCTGCCCCTCGCGGAAGGCCGCCGGAATCGCCGAAAAGGTGTCCTGCATCAGGATGATGTCCGCGACCGCGCGAGTCGCCTGGCTGCCGCTTTCCATCGAGATGCCGAGGTTGGCTTTTTTCAGCGACATCACGTCGTTCACGCCATCGCCAGTCATCGCGACATAGGCGCCGGTCCGCTGCAGGGCCTCGACCAGCTGCGCCTTCTGGTCGGGCGTGATGCGGCCGAAGATCCGTCCCCGTTTCGCCGCAGCATCGAACTGTGCGCCGGTCATCTCCGCCAACTCGACACCGGAAACCAGCGTCAGGTTGCCGGTCAACCCGGCCTGACGCGCCAGCGCAGCAACTGTCTCCGGATTGTCGCCCGAGATCACCTTCACCTCGATCCCGGCGTCGGCGAATCCCTTGAGCGTCTCCCGGATGTGCGGCCGCAAGGTATCGGCAATCGCCAGCCAGGCCAGCGGTTCGAGCGGCGGCAATGCCGGTTCTTCGCCCTGGTGGAGGGAGCGGGGTTCCGACGACGAGGCGAACAGCAACACCCGCAGCCCATGCTCCAGCCACTCGGCCGGCGGATCGCCAGGGGAGGATGCCAGGAGTGGCCCGAGCATTTCCGGGGCCCCCAGCGCAAACGTGCCGCGAACGTCCCCGTCGATCGCCACTGCGCTCCATTTGCGCGCCGAGGAGAACGGCACCTCGTCAACCACCTTCGCCGCTGCTGCATCGAATGCGTCGGCAATCGCCGCCGAGGTCTTGTTGGTGGATGTCACGCTGTGGGCGAACGCGCCGAGCGCCGCCTCCGCATTGCCAGCGCTGCTGCGGATCGGCCGGACTTTCTGCACTTCCAGCGCGTTGGCGGTCAGGGTCCCGGTCTTGTCCATGCAGAAAATGGTGACGTTGGACAGTGACTCGACCGCGTTAACGTGCTGGATCAGGGCATTCTGCCGCGCCAGGCGAAGGGTCGCCATCGAGTAGGTGATCGTGATCATCATGAACAGACCGGCCGGCACCACCCCGAGCACTACCGCCGCCGCGACGACGGTTTCCCGGAACGGGAACTCCCAGACGATCGACGAGACGATCAACATCCCGAGCATGGTGAACGCAATGGCCAGCAACAGGCGGATGATTGCGTTGACGCTTTGCTGGAGCGGGGTCAGCGACATCCGGAGCGTTTTGGCATCGGCCACGATGCCCGATGCCACCGAATTCTCGCTCATCTGGGTGGCCTGGTAGCGAAGGGTGCCGGAGACCAGGAACGACCCCGAATAGATCGGGGAGCCCGGAGCTTTCGGCACCGCATCGGCTTCGCCAGTCAGCAGCGACTCATCGACCTGCGCCGACTCCGACACGACAGCCACTCCATCGATCACCGCCTGATCGCCCATCTGCAACTCGAGGATATCCCCCAGCACCAGATCGGACGGGTCGAGGTCGATGGCCTCGCCGTCGCGGATCGCTCTCGCCTTCGCCCGGCTGAGCAGGGCCACCTTGTCGAGCCGGCGCTTGGCGATCATCTCCTGCACGATTCCCATCGCCGCGTTGATGAACGCGAATCCCGACGACATGATGGCGTCGCGAAACAACCCAAGCAACAGGAGAACCGCCCCAATCGCGAACAGGCTCACGTTGAGAAACGTGAAGAGGTTTTCCCTGACGATCTGCTTGTAGGTCCGGCTACTGGGATCGTCGACCCGGTTGCCGAGTCCGTTGGCGCGCTGGGCGGCAACCTCGCTCGCGGTCAACCCGGTGTCGGCATCGGTGGTGGTGTCGATCGTCCCGGTCGACGGCAGGACACCATGATGCGGTTCGACGGCCGGATCGGGGAGTGATGAGACAGCAATGGCAGACGCAGCCATGAGGATCCTACCGCGTGCGGACGAGACGGCGGACAACGCGATCCGAGTGTACCCGAGTCCGCCTGCCATCGACCCCATCGTAGCCGAGGGCCAAGGCGGCCCAACCCACCCACATTTGGCCGGATCGTGCCTATAGGCCGACGAGGGCCCTCCCGACACACGACCATCGCGGGAGGGCACGCGCGAGTAGCACGCACCTTCGGAAACCGCGACCGGCTATGCTCGCTTGGCCGTCGGCTACATCAGACAGCGGCGGCGGAAGCGATCAATACACCCGCCGTGTGGACAGCTCCCCTCGCGCCAGAGCGACGGCCACGCGGTTATGGTGGGCGACAAGCGCCGGCACATCGAGGCCAACGATCTCACCATCCCGCACTCGCACCACGCCGTCGATCACGCTGAAATCGACCTGTTGCGGCTGGCAGAACACCAGCGCAGCGAGAGGATCGTGAACCGCCCCGCCCGCGAACGGCAGCGTGTCGACGCGTACCCCGATCAGGTCGGCCATCATGCCGGGCGCAAGGAACCCGGTATCATCCCGCCCCAGTACCTCAGCCCCGCCCCGAGTAGCCATCCGGAGCGCCTCCCGTGCCGTCAGGGCGGAGGGATCGCCGCCGACCCGCTGCAACAGCATCGCCATCCGCGCCTCGGCCAGCAGGTGCGATCCGTCGTTGGACGCCGAGCCATCGACCCCAAGCCCGCACCGCATCCCGGCCTCCCGCCAGCGGCCGATCCGCGCGATGCCAGATGCCAGGCGCATGTTCGAACTGGGGCAGTGAGCCGCCCCGGTCCTCACCGCGCCCATCCGATCGATCTCATCGTCAGACGGGTGCACGAAATGCGCGTGCCAGACATCGTCCCCCACCCAGGCGAGATCCTCGCAGAGTTCCACCGGCGATTTGCCGAACGTCCCCCGGCAGTAGTCGTCCTCATCCACGGTTTCCGCAAGGTGGGTGTGGGAATGCACCCCGTAACTCCGTGCCAGCGCCACGCTCTCGCGCATCAGGTCCGGCGACACGCTGAACGGCGAGCAGGGCGCCAGCACGATCCGGACCATCGCGCCAGGGGAGGGGTCGTGGTACGCCTCGATCAGGCGACGGGAGTCGGCCAGGATCGCCGCTTCGTCCTCGACGACGGCATCCGGTGGCAGTCCGCCCTGGCTTTCACCAACCGACATCGAGCCGCGCGACGCGTGGAACCGCATCCCGATCTCCTGCGCCGCCTCGATCTGGTCGTCCAGACGCGACCCGTTCGGCCAGATATAGGTGTGGTCGCTGGCGGTGGTGCATCCCGAGAGCAGCAATTCGGCCAGTGCCACCTTCGTGCTGATCTGGATCGACTCTGGCGTCAACCCGGCCCAGATTGGGTACAGCGTGCGAAGCCAGGTGAACAGGTTGGCATCCTGGGCGGCGGGAATCGCCCGTGTCAGGGTCTGGAAGACGTGGTGATGCGTATTGACCAGGCCCGGCAGGATCACAATGCCGGTTGCATCGATCTCGCTGGCGCCCGGCGCCTCGATTTCGCTGCTTGAACCAACGGCAACAATCCGGTTCCCGTCGATCAGCACCGCGCCGTTGGAAATCTCGGTACCGGCGTCGTCCATCGTCGCGACGAGTGTGGCGTTTCGGATGAGGGTGGCCATGTCCAGCGCTCCGGGGTCACCAACGGCTCATACTGGCAGGCATTGTACCGGTCCATTCCCCTTGCGCCCGCGTTCGATCCGGGTACGATCACCGGCAGCACGGACGTCAGCGAACGAATCGGGAGCAGCCGGCATGACCGGAGAGAGAATCGCCATCGTTACCGGAGGAGCGCGCGGCATCGGCCGCGCTGTCGCTACCCGCCTGGCGGCGGACGGGGTTACCGTCGCCATCGCCGATATCGACCACGCCGCAGCGCTGGACACCACAGCGGCCATCGGCAACCGGACAATCGCCATCTCCCTCGATGTGACCAGCGAGGAATCCTGGGCGAATGCGGTCGCCACCGTCGCCCGTGACGCCGGACCCGTCTCGATTCTGGTCAACAACGCCGGGATCGCGGGCCGCTCGGCCCCGGCCTGGGAACTCGCGTTCGCGGAATGGCGGCAGGTGATCGATATCGACCTCGGGGGTGTCTTCCTGGGCTGCCGGGCAGTTGTGCCAACCATGATCGAGCGCGGGTACGGGCGGATCGTGAATATCGCCTCGATCGCCGGCAAGGAAGGCAACCCGAACGCGGTGCCCTATTCGGCCGCCAAGGCCGGGGTGATCGGCCTGACCAAGGCAATCGCGAAGGAGGTCGCCAGGAACGGCATTCTCGTCAACGCGGTCACCCCGGCGGTGATCGAGACCGAGATCCTGCGACAGGTCAGCGCCGAGCACATCGCCTACATGACCGGCCGGATCCCGATGGGGCGCGTCGGCCAGCCGGAAGAAGTGGCGGAACTGGTCCGCTTCCTCTGTTCGGACGAGGTTAGCTTCAGCACCGGCGCCGTCTTCGACATCTCCGGCGGCCGGGCGACGTATTGAGTGCCGTTCCTGATTCTCGGGCAATCCGTACGGGCTAATCGATCCATGGATCGCCACCGGAATGCCACGTCCGGTAGCGTTCGATCGACCGAGCAAATCGGGCCGACACGGGGTCGGCCCCTACAAACGACCGGTCTGCAATCACCCCCACCATCGGAGGG
>CAZSUN010000091.1:0-16333 GCA_964610045.1 uncultured Sphaerobacteraceae bacterium | reverse complement strand
GGACGGCCATGGTTCGCGATTCCAGATTTGCCAGGTCTGGCTAGAAATCGAAGGGCATGTTCTTCGGCATCTTGCCCTTCTTCGCCATCTGCCCGAATTGCCCCATCATCTTCTGCATCTCCTTGAACTGGGAGAGCAGGCGGTTCACTTCCTGGCGGTCGACTCCGCTGCCACGGGCGATCCTGCGCCGCCGACTGTGGTCGATCTTCTCCGGATGGCGGCGCTCCCAGGGTGTCATGCCCCGGATGATCGCCTCGACCTGCTTGTAGTCGTCGTCGGAGATTTGCGCCTTGGCCTGGCGCATCTGTTGGCCGATGCCGGGGATCATGTCCATCAGCTGGCTGAGGGGACCCATCTTCTTGATTTTCTGCAACTGGTCGAGGAAATCCTCGAGGTCGAACTGTCCCTTCATCATCCGGGACTGGAGGCGCTCCGCTTCCTTCTCGTCGGTCTGCTCCTGTGCCCGCTCGATCAGCGAGAGCACGTCGCCCATGCCCAGGATGCGGCCGGCCAGCCGGTCCGGGTAAAACGGTTCGAGCGCGTCGAGTTTCTCACCCGTGCCGATGAACTTGATGGGGATACCGGTCACCGCCCGGATCGACAGGGCCGCGCCGCCGCGGGCGTCGCCGTCCATCTTGGTCAGGATCAGGCCGGTCACATCGAGCTGCCGGTTGAACTCCTCGGCAACGCCGACGGCTTCCTGACCGGTCATCGCGTCGGCCACCAACAGGATCTCGGTCGGGTTGACCGCATCCTTGATCCTGACCAGTTCCTGCATCAGGGCTTCGTCGATCTGGAGCCGGCCGGCGGTGTCGATGATGACCGGGTTGTACCCGCGTTCATTCGCGTGGCGGATGGCATTGCGGGCGATGTCAACCGGGTTGGCGGTCGTGCCTTCCTCGTAGACCGGGACATCGACCTGCTTCCCGAGCGTTTGCAACTGCTTGATCGCGGCCGGCCGGTAGACATCGGCAGCCACCAGCAGCGGGTTGCGTCCCTGCTTCCGGAGATGCACCGCGAGCTTGCCGGAGTGCGTGGTCTTTCCGGCTCCGTTGAGACCGACCATGAGCAGGATTTGCGGCGGCCGGGCAGGATTGGCGAGCGGAGCCTGGGCTTCGCCGAGAATGCGGATCAGTTCCTCGTTGACGATGCCGATCACCGTTTGCGCGGGAGTCAGCGATCGCAGGACATCCTGCCCGACTGCCCGTTCCCGCACTGCGGCAACGAAATCCTTGACCACGCGGAAGTTGACGTCGGCTTCGAGCAGCGCCCGCCGCACGTCGCGCATTGCGGCGTCGACGTCCTCTTCGGTCAGGCGGCCCTTGCGGTTCAGCTTGCCGAACGTCTCGTTCAGGCGATCGGAGAGTGTCTCGAACATGGGCTAGAATCCCTCGCCTTCGCCAAAGAACAGGGAATCGACATAGGTATCGGGCCGGAACTCCGCCATGTCGACCAGTTTCTCGCCGGTACCGACGTAGGAGATCGGGGTCCCGAGTTCACGGGCCACCGAGAAGGCGATCCCGCCCTTCGCGGTGCTGTCCAGCTTCGAAATCATGATGTCCGTCAGTTCAACCGATTTGCTGAACTCGGCCGCCTGGACCAGTCCATTCTGACCGGTCGTGGCATCGATCACGAGCACGACCTCCTGGGGAGCGTCCGGTACGTGCCGTTGCATGATTTTCCGTAACTTCTGTAGTTCGGCCATCAGATTGTGCTTGGTGTGGAGCCGCCCGGCAGTGTCGACGATCAGGACGTCGACGTTGCGATTGTGCGCTGCCTGCATCGCATCGAACACGACCGCGCCTGGATCGGCGCCCTGATCGTGCGCGATTACCTGGCAACCAAGCCGCTCGCCCCAGACTTTGAGCTGGTCGATCGCGGCCGCCCGGAAGGTATCGCCTGCCGCCAGCAACACGGAGCGCCCGAATGACTTGTGGTATTCCGCCAGCTTGGCGATCGACGTGGTCTTGCCGGTGCCGTTGACGCCGACCACGAGGATCACATAGGGCACACCGCGCTGGAGGATCTTGACCTTGCGGTTGCGTGTCGCCCGTTCGAGCAGGTCGATCATCTCCAGCCGGAGGATCTCCCTGGCGTCGGACGGAGCCGTGATGTGATCGTCCTTGATCCGCTGCCGGAGTTCGGCCACCAATTGCTGGCTGACATCCCACCCGACATCGGCCTGGATGAGCAGCATCTCGAGATCCTCAAAGAGGTCCTCGTCGATCTCGGCACGGTCGAAGAGCCGGGTGATTTCGCTAAAGACACCGCCGCGCCGAGTTTTCTCCAGGCCTTGCTGGATCTGCACATCCGGCGGTGCCTGCCGGCGAAAGAGTCGTTTCAGTACCACGGAACCATCCTTGACGGGATTGGGGGTTGGGGTGCGTTAGGTGAACAAGGCGGCGTGACTGGACCGCGATCCTGCGGATCGGATTGGACCTGTGGATGATGCTCGAATGGCGCGTCCGATCGACCAAAAGTATAGCATCGTGATCCCTGGACCTTAGCTGAATAATACCCAGCGGGTAGGGGAGGGCTTCCGGCGCACAGACAACCATGCCTGCCCGGAGTTCCCCTGCGCCGGTATTGCCCTCCCTGGTTCGCCAATCAGAATCTGGCGTGGCGCACAAACTGCCGAGACCCTTGGCCGGCAGACCTGTGGGGCCGGTGATGGTGCTTGGCGGCTCGTACGATACCCGCGTCATTCCCGGGTCTCGGGTCGTCTGGTACGATCACCGTCAGATCTCGCTCCCGGCAGTATCCTCTGAAAGCGATTCGATGCGCCGATCCGAACTCGTCCTGGCTGTGTACCTCCCAACCGCCCTGCTGGCGATGGGGCAGGGGCTGCTCCTGGCGACGCTCCCGTTCTACGCCGCGGAGCTTGGCGCCAGCCTGACGATGATCAGCGTCATCACGGCGGCCGCGGCGATTGGCACCCTCATCGCCGATGTCCCGGTGGGAATGGTGCTGCACCGGATCGGGCTGCGCCGCACCATGCTGGTCGGTTCCGCCCTGGTCGTCATCGGTACGATGAGTCTCGCCATTCCGATGGATCCCTGGACGGTGGTTGCCCTGCGGATTCTTGCCGGTATCGGCACCGCCATGTGGGGGCTCTCCCGCCACGCATTCATCACCCAGGCGACCGATTCCACCAATCGCGGCCGCTCGATCGCCGTGTTCGGCGGCATCAACCGGATCGGCGTCTTCGCCGGTCCCGCCATCGGCGGCATCATCGCCACCGCCGCCAGCACCAGCGCCTCGTTCCTGCTGGCCGGCACGATGGGCTTGCTTGCCTTCATCGCCGCCGTGTTGTTCATCCCGCGTGACGGCATCTCCGGCGGCATGGTCGTGGAATCGCGGCATGTGCGGTGGGAGCTTGTCCGCGAAACAGTGCGCCACAGCCGCGGCGACCTCACCGCCGCGGCCGTGGCGCAATTGTTCGCCCAGATGATCCGGCAGGGGAGGCAATTGCTGATCCCCCTCGTTGGCGCCACCGTGCTCGACCTGAATGCGGCCCAGGTGGGCCTCATCATGACCGCGTCGGCCGTGCTCGACATGTCGATGTTCATCCCTGCCGGCCTGCTGATGGATCGGTTCGGCCGCAAGTTCGCGTCGGTGCCGAGTTTCGCGATCATGGCGATCGGGATCGGGATGGTGCCGTTCGCCGGCGGCTTCACCGGGCTCCTCATCGCCGGGCTCGTCATCGGGCTCGGGAACGGGCTTGGCTCCGGGACGATGATGACGCTCGGGGCCGATCTCGCTCCGCCCGGCGCCACCGGCGAATTCCTCGGCCTCTGGCGCCTGATCGGCGATTTCGGTATGGTGCTCGGTCCGCTGGCGGTTGGCCTGATTGCGACCCTGTTTGGGTTGACCGGTAGCGCCATCGCCCTGTCGATCGCCGGTTTCCTTTCCTCCGCCATCCTCTTCTTCCTCGTCAAGGAGACGCGGGTCGTGCCGGTGTCCCAATCGCCCGGACCAGTCAGTAATGCGGGGGTATGAGCGATGCCGGACGATCTGCAGGCCGTTCCAGACGACCAGCCGGCACAGCGCCGGTCGATTCGCGATTCCTACCCGGACGAGATGCCTCGCGAACGGATGATTCGCGACGGTCCAGCCTCGCTCAAGACATCGGAATTGATCGCGATCCTGCTCCGCACCGGGGTGGTGGGGGAGCCGGTGTTCGACCTCTCCGAACGGCTGCTGCGTGAGAATGGCGGCTTGCTCGGATTGCAGCGCCTGGACACCCGCACCATGATGCGGATGCACGGGCTGGGCGAAGCCAAGGCAACAACCCTCAAGGCCGCCCTGGAGATCGGGCGCCGCCTGGCGATGTTGCCGCTGGCCGACCGCCCGGCGATCTCGTCACCCGAAGACGTGGCGCAGATTTACGGAATCGAGATGGCGGCGCTCGAACAGGAGCAGCTACGGGTGGTGTTGCTCGACACCCGCAACCGGATCATCGAAATGCGCATCATCTACCAGGGAAGCGCCAACGAGGCATCGGTGCGGATCGGGGAACTGTTCCGGGATGCCGTCCGGCAGAATGCGGTCAGCATCATCCTGATGCACAATCACCCTTCCGGCGATCCCACACCATCGGCGGCCGACATCTCACTGACGGCCGAGGTCGTCTCAGCCGGGAAGTTGCTGGACATCGCCGTTGTCGACCACCTCGTGTTCGGACAGGGGCGGCACGTTTCGCTGAAGCGACTCGGCCTCGGCTTCCCTCGATCCTGAGTCTCGTCGGAGGGCCGACCGCAGCGGCGGACCAGGCTGGGTCTGCCCTGCGGCATGTCGGAAGCACATCACCGCTGGCGGCCGAGCAGGACACGACACGTTGAGGAGCACACCATGAAGCAAAGTCAGCTCGGATTCGGTATTACTGGCACACTGGAAATCGAAAGCGTCCGTGCAATTGCCCGACGTGCCCAGGAATACGGGCTTGCCTCCCTCTGGATCAACGACACGCCGGGGGGAGACTCCCTCGCCCGGCTGGAAGTCGCTGCGGCGGAGTCGAGTTCGCTGATCCTGGCCAGCGGCGTGATCGCGGTGGACCGAAAACCCGCTGCGCAGATCGTGAGTGAGGTCCGGGAGCGGGACCTGCCTACCGATCGCCTGATCATCGGGATCGGGAGTTCGGCCAAACCCAGTCCGCTCCAGCGGATTTCGGAAGCGCTGTCGGTCCTGCGGGATGAGTTGCCCGCCCGGACAGTGGTCGGCTCGCTGGGACCACGCATGCGCCAACTTGGCGCCGAGCAGAGTAACGGGCTGTTGTTCAACTGGTTGCCTCCGCAGTTCGCTGCCGAAACATCCGCCTCGTTGCGCGAGCAGGCGGCAGCCGTGGGAAACCAGCCGGTGCTGGCCGCCACCTACATCCGTACCGCGCTGGGCGCCGCTGCCTTGCCCCGGTTGCGTGAGGAAGCTGCGCGCTACTCGGCCATTCCGTCCTACGCCGCGAACTTCGAGCGTCTCGGGATCACAGCGATGGAGAGTTCAGTCCACGCGGACGATGCAGATGGCATCCGTGATGGGCTTCTCGCGTTCGACGGCGCGGTCGACCACGCGATCGTGCGCGCCATCACGCCCAACGACGACCTCGACCACTACCTGCGCCTTCTGGAGGCCATCGCCCCGCTGGCCTGACGGCTTTGAGGCGGCTTTCCGTACGGGCGGACCCACCGAGCCGCCAGGCGAGGTGATCGTCCGCCCCCCTCGGGAGTGCATCGGCGGGGCGGAGGACCCTTCGCTACGTTCAGGGGTCTGCCCGTACGCGAGGCAGCAGTGCGAACGGTCATCAAGCACTGGCTCGTCGCTACGTTGGCAACGGCGTGTGGTCGCGCAACTCCCGCCGCAAACCAGCCTTCACGGATTCGGGCGCGAACGATTGCTCGATCGTGCCTTCCACCAGATCGGCCACCTCTTGCCGGTCCAGATTCAGCAGGCGCGCCGCATGGGAGTATTCCTCGACCACCGTTGTGCCAAACATCGATGGGTCGTCGCTGTTAATCGAGACGCGGACGCCATGGTCCCGCAGGATAGGGAGCGGATGCTCTTCGATTGAGCCCACCACCCCGGTGCAGACGTTGCTCGTGAGCGACACTTCCAGCGGAATCCCTGAATCCGCCAGGTGCGCCATCAGGTCGGGATCGGAAGCGGCCGCGATTCCGTGCCCGATCCGCTCGACCTGCAATATCTCCAGCGTATCGCGCATCGAATCTGGTCCCAACGCCTCCCCGGCGTGGGCCACAAGATGGAATCCGGCTTTCCGTGCCCGCCGGAATGTGCCGGCGAACGGATCGGGCGGATTGCCGATCTCGTTGCCACCGAGACCGAGGGCGACGATTCCGGCGTCAGGCCCGGCGTCGGTCATCCAGTCGACCGCGATCGCCGCCGCCGCTGGTCCGATCGCGGCGTCGCGCACCCCATCGACAATCCAGCGTATTTCGATGTCGTGATCGCGCAATACGTTCGCTCGCGCATCATTGATCGCAGCGATCTGGTCCGGAAAGGGAATGCCCTTCCGCCGGAAATGCGGCTCCGGATTGAAGTGGATTTCGGCATACCGGACGTGCTGCCGGGCGAGTTCCGCCCCGTAGGCCGTGACCAGCCCGGCCAGGTCGTCAGCCGTCCGGATGCAATCCGAGCAGGTGGTGAACGTATCGATGAAGTGGGTGAAATCCCGGTAGGCGAACAACGCTTTGGCATCCTCAATGCTGGTGATTCCGATGTCGATGCCATGGCGGTCGACCAGCTCAAGCAGGAAGGCGGGCGTCATCGTGCCTTCGAGATGCACGTGGAGTTCCAGTTTCGGCATGGTCGCCAGCCAGTCCGGAATCGTCGGGCTATCGGTCATTGGGTCGTGTCCAGCGATGTCGAATCGAGCAGTTGGCAAAGGCGACCCGGAAGATCAGGCCCTCTCGCCTGCATGGTACAATCTGCGACTGCCAGGGGCGGCCTGAATCCAGTCTTGCTGTGCCTCCAACCGGTCCCCCCAAACCCGCATTCCACGCGATAGACCAAGGAAGCACGCTTGCCCAAACAGGTTGGAATCGATCTCGGAACGGCCAACGTGCTGGTGTTCCTGCGCGGGCGCGGCATTGTGATCAATGAGCCGTCGGTCGTCGCAATCTCCGCGAAGGACGGCAAGGTCAAGGCGGTCGGCGTCGAAGCCCGCGACATGCTCGGGCGCGAACCGCGGGACACGATCGAGGTCGTGCGGCCGATGCGTGACGGCGTCATCGCCGACTACATCGTGACCCAGAAAATGCTCGAATACTTCATCAACAAGGCCTGTGGCCGGTTCTCCCTGATCAGACCCGACGTGATGATTTGCGTCCCCGCCGGAGTCACCGGGGTCGAGCGCCGGGCCGTGCGCGATGCCGCGCTCAACGGCGGCGCGCGGAGGGCCTACCTGATCAGCGAGCCACTGGCGGCGGCCATCGGGGCGCGGGTCCCGGTAGCTGACCCCTCCGGGAACATGATCATCGACATCGGCGGCGGCACCACCGAAGTGGCGGTGATCTCGCTCAACGGCATCGTCGTCGCGCGTTCCTTGCGGGTTGGCGGAAACCGCTTCGACGAGGCCATCAGCAGCTACATCAAGCGCCGGTACAGTCTCCGGGTTGGCGAGCGTACCGCCGAGGAAGTGAAGATCGCGATCGGGAGCGCGATGCCGCTCGAGGAAGACCAGGTGATGGAGGTTCGCGGGCGTGACGAAGTCGCGGGCCTGCCACGCACGATCCAGATCCGGTCGAACGAGATAACCGATGCCATCACCGAACCCCTGGAGGCGATTATCGGCGCTGTCCGGGCGGTCCTCGAAGAGACACCCCCGGAACTGTCGTCGGACATTATCGACAAGGGCATGATCCTGACTGGTGGCGGCGCGCTGTTGCGGCACCTGCCCGAGTTGCTCACCGAGGTGACCGGGGTGCCGTGCTTCGTGGCCGACGACCCACTCTCCTGTGTCGCCATCGGGACAGGTCTGGCGCTCGAACACATGGATATCCTGCGCGATAGTTTGGAAGAACCATAGTGCCGGGAGTGGCATGGCGGGTCTGGTGGCGTCGGTATCGCCATCGCAGGGGGAGTTGGAGCATGATGCCTCACGGTCGCAAGGATGGAATACGATTCCTTCGTCTCAGTCACCTCATCATGCTCGTTGTGGTCGCCATGATCGCCACGGCCTGCGGCCCGTTCTCCGAAGACGAGGCTGAGCCGACAAGCACCGAGACGACGATCTCGCAGCCGACCACCGATGAGGCGACAGAGGCAATGACGCCAGATGTATCCGCCTCCGAGGAGCCAACCGACGAGCCCGGCACGGAGGCGGCAACACCGGTTGAGTCCTCGCCGGAGGACATCACCCCCGAATCTGTCCTGGATGTCCAGGACGGTGAAGACGCCACCCCGACCGCCGCGCCGGACGAGGACGATCAAGCCACCCCGGTCGACGCCGGTACCGACGATGAGGCAACGGAGCCCTCAGAGCCGGAGCCAACTGTCGCCGCGTTCACCGGATCCGATGGCACCTCTGGCGCCACGCCGATCAGTCTGCCTCGCACCGGCGAGACCGTCTCGACTCCGGTCGTGGGCGAAGGGACGCCCGAGGGCACACCCGGCCTGGCGGTGCTCGAAGAAACCCGCAGTGGCGGCACCATCGACCTGTCAGCGATCGATCCGGTCAGTGTCGACAGCTGCAATCCGGACAATGTGCCGATCCTCATCGATGGAGAGGCCTCCTATGTGACCAACTCCAGCGTGAACTTCCGGACCGGACCCGGCACCGATTGCGACGCCATCGGCAACGGACCTCTCGGGTCTGGTGTGCCGGTCCAGGTGACCAGTGCTCCGGTCGATCGCGAAGGCGACGACCATATCTGGGTTCAGATACGCGTCAACGATATCGTGGGCTGGGTCGTGATGGATTCCCTGGATCCCGCCTGACCCACCGGAACGGCTGCGCCATTCACCGCGTGCCCCCGGTGAGCGGAACCGGCTGTGGGCTGCTGGTACCATTTCCCCAATCCGCAGGGGTTTCCTGCGGCAATCGCGTGAAGACTGTCTCCTGGAAGGGTACCGGCATGACGTTTCCACGCGAGTCTGGTGTGTTGCTCCATCCAACCTCCCTGCCCGGACCGCATGGGATCGGCGATTTCGGGCACGGTGCCTTCCGGTTCATCGACTGGTTGGCGCGCGCCGGCCAGCGGCTTTGGCAGGTGATGCCACTCGGCCCGACCGGGTTTGGCGATTCCCCCTACGCTTCCCCATCCGCATTTGCCGGCAACCCGCTCCTGATTTCGCTTGACTGGCTTCAGGGCGACGGTCTGCTCGAACCTGGCGACCTCGCCGGCTCGCCGGATTTCCCCGAAGCCAACGTCGATTTCGGCCCGGTGGTTGACTGGAAGCCAGCCGTGCTTCGTCGTGCCCACCGCCGGTTCGAGGCCGGCGCCGGGGCAGGACAGCGCGACGCGTTCGACGACTTTTGCCAGTCGGAGTCGTGGTGGCTGGACGACTACGCGCTGTTCATGGCCATCAAGGGCGCCAATGGACTGCGCGATTGGCAATCGTGGGATGCACCGGTTCGCCTTCGTGACGCCAGCGCGCTGGAGACTGCCCGGAACGATCTCCAGGTTGAAATCGCGTACCAGCGGTTCGTGCAGTTCCATTTCCAACGGCAGTGGCTGGCAGTGAAGGCATATGCCAACGAGCGCGCGATCCAGATCATCGGCGACATCCCCATCTTCGTCGCGAGCGACAGCGCCGACGCCTGGGCGAACCAGGACCAGTTCCGGCTCGATGCCAACGGAGCGGCAGAGGTGGTCGCCGGGGTTCCCCCCGATCCGTTCTCGGCCACCGGTCAGGTCTGGGGCAACCCCGTCTTCGACTGGCGTCGCATGCGTGAGGATGGCTATGCCTGGTGGCGGAGCCGGATCCGGCGCACCCTGGCGCTTGTCGACATCGTCCGGGTCGACCATTTTCGCGGGTTCGCCGCATCGTGGGTCATTCCGGCTGGCGCACCAACCGCCGCCGAAGGACATTGGGAGATCGCGCCGGGTGGCGAAGTCTTCGCCGCGATTCGCCGTGAATTCGGCGACATTCCGGTCATCGTCGAGGATCTCGGCGTCATCACGCCCGATGTCATCACCCTGCGGGAAATCCTCGGGTTTCCCGGCATGAATGTCCTCCAGTTCGCCTTCGAAAACGACCCGGAGAACGTCTACCTGCCACACAACTACGATCGCAATTCTGTGGTATACACCGCGACCCACGACAACGAAACCACTGTTGGGTGGTTCGGGTCCCGGCCGGACCACGAGCGGCAGGCAATCCAGGCGTACCTTGGACGCGAGGGCGACGATATCGCCTGGGACCTGATCCGGACGGCGCTCTCGTCGGTGGCCAACACCGCGATCGTGCCGATGCAGGACATCCTGCGGCTTGGCAACGAAGCCAGGATGAATGTCCCCGGCCAGCCGTTCGGCAACTGGTCGTGGCGCTGCCGTTTCGACCAACTCGACGACGGGTTGGCGGATGGACTCGGCGCACTGACGCACCTCTACGGGCGCAACCCGGGGGCGAGTACCATCCGCGCCAGGAATCCCTGGGACTATACCGACCCCACTGGCGCGCATCAGGCGATCGCGCGATAGCCAACCCGGACGAACCGGCATCCTTTACCCGCACAGCAACAGGGAGGCAACCATGGCAAACGGCAACGGGGCATTCACATTCGTTCTCCACAGTCACCTCCCGTACGCCCGGCAGGCAGGTATGTGGCCACACGGCGAAGAGTGGGTCCACGAAGCCATTGCCGAAACGTATGTGCCGCTGCTCGATGCCTTGAACGACCTCGTTGACGACGGCGTCGATTTCCGGATCACGATCAGCATCACCCCGATCCTGGCGGAACAGTTGGCGGACCCAACCATCCGCGAGCACTTCCTGACGTTCGCCGAGGAGCGGGCCGCCTGGGCCGCTGCCGATATCGGCCGGTTCGCCGAAGCTGGCGAGGAGGACCTTCGCCGCCTCGCCATCTACTATCATCACTGGTATTCCCGGGTGCTGACATCCTTCCGCGACCGCTACCACAATGGCGACCTGCTGGGCGCGTTCCGCGCGCTCCAGGATGCCGGGTATGTCGAGATCTCGACCAGTGCCGCCACCCACGGCTACCTGCCGTTGCTCTCCCGTGATTCCTCGATTTTCGGTCAACTGGCCACTGGCATCGCGTCCTACGAGCGGCACTTTGGGCGTCAGCCACGGGCGATCTGGCTGCCAGAGTGTGCCTACCGGCCCGGCTACTGGGATGAAAGCGGTGGTGAGGCCGTGGAGCGACCGGGGATCGAGTCGTTCCTGGCCGGGCAGAATATCCAGGTCTTCTTTACGGAAACGCATGCGGTCGAAGGCGGTCGACCGGTCGGCAAGGCCGCGGGCGAGGCGATCGGGCCATACGGCGCGATTTCCCGGCGGTACACGCTGGAACTGACGCCCGCCGAGCAGGCCGAGCCAGGCACCACCTACGAGGCGTATTGGGTCGGTGACGCTGCCGGCAAGGTCGCGGTGCTCGGCCGCAACAGCCGGACCGGCCAACAGGTCTGGTCGGGTGACTTCGGGTATCCCGGCGACCTCTGGTACCGGGAGTTCCACCGCAAGGACGGCGTTTCCGGCATGCAGTATTGGAGGATCGGCGGTCCCGGACTCGATCTCGGCAGCAAGCCTGCCTACGAGCCGGAGCGAGCGCAGGAACGCGTTGGCGATCACGCCAGGCACTTCGTCGGGTTGGTGGAGGAATTGCTCGCCGCGTATCATGCCAGCAGTGGCCACTACGGCATCATCGCTTCCAACTACGACACGGAACTCTTCGGCCACTGGTGGTTCGAGGGTGTCGAGTGGATCAAGGAAGTGCTCCGCCTGCTCGCCGCCTCCTCCACCGTTGACCTGACCACGGCCTCGACCTTTGTCAACCAGCATCACCCGGAGCGCGTGATTGCGCTTCCTGAATCGAGCTGGGGTTCGGGCGGGAACCACTTCACCTGGCTCAACCAGGATACCGAATGGATGTGGCCGATCATCCACGGCGCCGAATCGCGGATGGAAGCGCTGGTGGCTGCCAACCCGGACGCTTCCGGTGTGCGTGCCGCCATCCTCGACCAGGCTGCCCGCGAACTCCTGCTCCTCCAGAGCAGCGACTGGCCGTTCCTCGTCACGACCGGACAGGCGCGCGAGTACGCCTCGCAACGGTTCACCGAGCACGCCGATCGTTTCGTCATGCTGGCGGAAATGGTCGAGCGGGAGACCGAGCCAACGCCCGAAGACATCCAGATGCTGGAAGCGCTCCAGGACAGGGACAATCCGTTCCCAACCATCGACTACCGGTCATTCGCGGCGCGCCAGGGCCAGGCCGGCGTCACCACGACCTCGGCCCAATAGGTCAGGCGTTCGCCCGTCGGAGGTTGGCATAACCGGTCCCAAACCCGGCCGGTTCGCCTACGCCTCCCACGCGATTGCGCGCAGGTACTCCGTCGCGATGATCGCGTGGCCCTCGAGATTGGGGTGGATCCGGTCGTCCGCCCAGGCATCTGCCGGGGTGGATTCGAGGGCGCGATCGAACGCCGCCTGGGTCGGGATCAGGATCGCCCCGAATTCGGTGGCAATGTCTCGCGCCACCTGCCCGTAGGTGTCCATCCGGGTTCGCATCGGCTCGGATCGGTCGGATTCGATCACGTAGGGTTCGGCCACGATCAGGCGGCAGCCGGTTCGGGCAACGGCCTCGGCCAGCAGGCGCCGGTAGGTGGCCCCGTACTCGTCGATGTCGACCGCGCCTTCACCGCCGCTGTCGAAGGTGCGCCACACATCGTTGATGCCGATCATCACCGACAACCAGTCTGGCCGTTCGGCGATCACATCGTCCTCCCACCGTTCGGACAGGTGACGGACGGTATTGCCACTGATGCCGCGGTTCTCGAATCGCAGCCCCAGTTCCGGGTAGCGGCCCAGGACCAGCGCTCTCACCAGTGACATGTAGCCATTGCCGAACGGCGCGAACAGGTCGCGGCGGCCACAGTCGGTGATGCTGTCGCCAATGAAGAGGATCTTCTGGCCGGACTCAAAATGCATGGTTTGATAGTCCTGCGCGTGCCGCCGCTCCGGACGGTTCGAATCGTCACGGCATGGTAGCAGCACACGCCCGACGGGACACCTGCCCTCGCCAGGTAAGCTCTTCCCGTTGTGCCGGCGCCAGACTGTGGCCTATTCTGCCCGGCATGGCATTGACCCACTCCGGTTCAACAAGGTGGCTGCCGCGAATTGCGATCGGCGGCATCATGCACGAGACCAACACCTTCGCGCCTGGACGAACGGCGATCGAGGCGTTTCACGATCGCGTCTACCTGAGCGGTGAGGAGATCGTCGATGCGGGTCGGGGGACCGACAGTGCACTCGGCGGCGTCATCGATGCGGCTGCGGGCCGGGCAAGTCTCGTGCCGGTCCTGTTTGCATCGGCGATGCCGGGGCCGCCTGTTGCGAACGAAACGTTCGAGGCGCTGGCAGGTGAGTTGACGGACCGTTTGCGGCAGGCCGCCCGCGGCTATCCTGGCCTGGCCGGGGTAGTCCTGCTGGTCCACGGGGCGATGGTCACCGTATCCGATTTCGATCCGGAGGGGACACTGCTGGAACGGGTGCGGGCGATCGTTGGACCACGTTGCCCGGTCGTGGTCACGCTCGACTCGCACGCGACGATCACGTCGCGGATGGTATCCGCGGCATCGCGCATCACCGCCTACCGCACCTATCCTCACCTCGATACGCGGGCGCGCGGAGCCGAGGCGATGGAAACCTGCCTCCGGCTCGCGGTCGATCGCACCGCAACCACTGTTGTCCATCGCAAGCTCCCGTTGATAATGCCGCTGCTGGCCCAGGGAACGGACCCCGGATCGCCAATGACTCCGCTTCTGGACCGTGCCAACGAGTGGCGAGCCCGGCCGGGGATCGAATCGGTTGTCCTGGTGCCCGGATTTCCCTATGCCGATGTTCCCGATGCCGGTGCCAGTGTGATCGTCCATGGCGATCGAACGCTCGCAAGCCTGGCCGCGGACGATCTCGCGACGTGTTGGTGGAACCTGCGTTCCCGGTTCCGGCTTGGCGGGCTACCGCTGGACCGTCTGCTCGATCGCGACACGTTTGGAACGATCGTGGTTGCCGACATTGCGGACAATCCGGGAGCGGGCGCGAGTGCGCGCGATACCTCGCTGCTCCGGCACTTCCTCTCGCACCGGCTTCGCCCGGCGGCGTTCGCGTGCATCGTCGATCCTGGCCCGGTCGAGGCATGCCATCGCGGCGGGATCGGCGCGGTGCTGGAACTGGTGATTGGCGAACCGCCGATCGAATCGTCCTGGCGAGTCGATCACCTCGGCGATGGCGTGTTTACCAACCAGGGGCCAATGGCGACCGGCGCCGTGAACCGGATTGGGCGTACTGCCACCGTCAGCCGGGATGGGATATCGGTTATCCTCTGCGAACGACGAGCGCAAGTGGTCGATCCCGCAGTGTTTCCTGCCTGCGGCATCACCCCGGATGGCTACCGGTGGCTCGTGGTGAAATCGAGTGTCCACTTCCGGGCCGCCTTCAGGGTGGTGGCATCGGAGATGATCGAAATCGAGGGGCAGGGATCGTGCTCCTCGGACCTCACCCGCCTGACCTATTTGCACGTTCCCCGCCCGATTTGGCCGCTTGATCCCGATGCGGAGTGGCTGCGGACGGATTGAGTGGAGCGCTTCGCTGTTGAGTGACCAGGGATCCGGCTCGAAGTGGAGCAGTGCTCGTGAGCGCGAGGAGCGGGAGCGTCGCCGCCGCGAAGCGCAGGAACAGGCGCGCCGTGAGCGCGCCGCCCGCGAATCTGGCGAGCCACCGCCAACCACCGGTTCGGGCATGTCCGAGTCGGAGCGCATCACGATCCGGAAGTACCAGTTTCCAACCTCGGATGAACGCCCACCGCGCACGGTGAGTACGCCTCCCCCCCCCGAGACTCCCCAATCGGCACCTTCCGGCGGAGGGGCTCCGGTGAGTACGCGCTGGCGAGACAGCGCCCCGCCTCCCAGTGGCGGCACGCCGGAATTGCCAAACCTGCCGGGGGACGACGGCGGCAAGGGGAAGCGGGGTGGCAACAGTGCTCGCCTCATCCTGTTCGGGCTCTCGATGTTCGCGGCAGTTGCCCTGTTGTTGTTCATCCCGTTCGGGCCGTTCGGGAATGACGGTGGCCCGCGGACCACGCCGACACCAAGCGCGACACTGCCATCCATCCTGAGTACCGAACCTGCCTCTGGGCAGACCGATGGTTCGGAGATGGCGCCAACACCCGTGCCGGGGGATGGCCAGCCGATCGTCTGTATCGATGCCGGGCATGGCGGCTGGGATCCTGGGTGGGTACGGTCCGAGGTCGCGGTCGATGACATGGGCCCCTATGAACGGCCGCCATACGTGACTGAAGCCGAACTCAACCTTGGCATGGCCTGGATGTTGAAGTCCGCCCTCGAAGCCGAGGGAATCTTTGTCGTGATGACACGGCCCGGTGGCGCGGCGGTCAACCCGTTTGATGAGGACATCGACGGCGACGGTGAAACCCGGACCAGCACGGACAATCCGCGTCACGGCCAGCGCGACGAGTTCCAGGCTCGCATCAATATCTGCAATGAAGCGGGTGCCGATATCCTGATTTCACTCCATATCAACGGGATCGACGATCCTGCCATTCGTGGATATGAGGTGATCTACACGGCGGAACGGGACTTCGGCCAGCAGAATACCGATCTGGCGAACATGGTCTGGAGACAGCTCGATGCAGCCATGCGAGGTACCGAAATGGAAGGGCAGGGACGCGGTGCGAAAGCGGACACCGAGATCGAATCGGAACGAAGCGAGTTCGGGGCTGGCGAACACATGGTGATGACCGGTCCTGCCCTCAACACCCCTGACTACCAGACTGTCCCAAGCGCGATGCCCGGAATCATCGTGGAAGCCGTCTTCCTGTCGAACGACATCGATGCCGCCTGGATCGTGTTGCCGGCCAATCAACAGATCGTGGTAAACGCCTATTTGCAGGGCATCCTCGACTACTTCGATAAATACCCAGCCTAACTCGTCCAGGCCGGGAACTGCTCGTGCGAAACAACACCAAATCGAGGGTGTTGCTCGTATAGACTGATGACGGACTTGACCACCGTGCCAGTCGATTTCGGCGCGCCGGTTCCGCGCCATCAACACCAGACAGGACACCATCGTTGACCACCACACCAGCCGAAGGCATGCGGGAACTCCGCCGGATCGCCGATGCGTT
>CAZSUN010000090.1:12929-16479 GCA_964610045.1 uncultured Sphaerobacteraceae bacterium | reverse complement strand
GGTTCGAACCAGTCGTCGGGGATGTCCAGGCCGAAGCCGGGCGCGTCGTTCGGCACCAGCCAGCCATCCTGCGGGATCGCCTGACCCGGCAGCCGCCAGCCCTCCTCCAGTGGCACGCCCGGCGGGGTCCCGACGAAGCACTCCAGCCACGGCACCGCCGCCGAGGCATACGAGAAATGCTGCCCGTGGGCGGTATTGCCGCCCCCGTGCAGGATCACATTGATGTTGGCTGCCTGCGCCATCGAGGCGATCTTCTGGCAGGTCGAGAATCCTCCCACCCAGTTGATGTCCGGCTGCAGGATGTCGCAGGCCTTGTGGTTGATCGCCCACTGGAATGGATAGGCGGTGAACCAGTGCTCACCGGTCGCCAGCGTCTGCCAGGGGAGGCGGTCCCGGACCGCGATATGGGCGTCGAAATCGTCCGGCAGCAGGTACTCCTCGATCCACTTAAGGCGGTATGGCCGGAGCGTCTCGGTCAGGCGCACCATGTACTCGATGTCGAACGCCATCCAGCAGTCGAGCATCAACTCCTTGTCATCACCGATCAGTTCGCGGGTTTGCGCCACGAACTCTTCATTCTTCCGCAGCCCCTCCAGGCCATCGGCAGGTCCGTAAGGACACGCCAGCTTGAACGCCTTGAACCCGAGTTCGAGGTACCAGTCGACATCGTTGCCGGTGGCGTAGCAGAAGAGCTGGTCCTTCTGCGGACCGCCCGCAAGCTGGTAGACCGGCATGTCGAGCATCTTCGCGCGGGCGTCCCAGAACGCGAGGTCGACCGCGCTGACGGCGAACGAGGCGAGTCCCGATGCGCCGTAGGGGGCGTTGAGCCGGAAGAGTTTGTCAGCCAGCCGGTCGCTGGCCATGATGTCCTCGCCGGTGAGGTTGGGCGCGAGGTGGTCGTCGATGATGGCGGCGGTGACGCGGCCGTGTCCGGTCTGCCCGTACCCGATAGTTCCGTCTTCGAGCGTGACCTTGCACCAGGTGTTCTCCCACTTCGGGAGCCACATGGACCGGTGCGCCTTGACCTCCGGGTAGCGGGACATCGGGTTCGCGACCTCGGCGGTGGTGGCCCAGCCGTCGCGCCGGGGCGCGGTCTTCAGCTCGTGCTGTGGGGTGTTCAGCCGAACGGCCTCGATGGCGGTGATTTTCACGCAGGTAATGCCCTTCCGCGGCGACCGGCGAATCAATGAACGGCGTCATTGAGCGGCCAAACGCCGCTTCTGGCAAGGGGGGAGATCCTGCCGGTCGGCTACCATCGACCCGGTGTCCGGAAAGGAGAATGCGACCCAATGAGTCCCCTGATCGACAAACATCGCCCAGCGAATCTCGCCCTTTGCCGCGCGTATGGGATCGATGTTGACCTGGTCATGACGTCTGCTCTCCGGAATCGCCGGTTCGCTCAGGAAGCGGCGAAGACCAGAACGGTTATCTTCGATGCATCCGAGATCGTCGAAGTTGCTTGAAGACATCGAGAGGTCGTGCCGCTCCATCGGTGAAGACACAAACGGTCTGGCCGTTGAGACAGGTCTTCAGCAACGTTTGGTGCGACAGGCGGTCGAACGGAATCTGGAAATCATTGGCGAGGCTTTGGGCTGTCTCCGTACCTCGGACGCAACCACCGCCGCACGGATTTCCGACATACATCGGCTTGCGGAACCGGCTTGCCCATGGATACGATGACGAAATCGCCGACGCGTTGATCTGGCTGGTGACGCAGGAATCCGTTCCTCACCTGCGAGATGAAATCGAACACCCGCTATCGGAGACGATGCGGGGCGCTACGTGATCGCGAGTACCCCCCTTGAACGCGCAAATACGTAAGTTCACTGATGGATTGGCCCACCGGGCAGGACAGAATGGACCTGTCGGAAGCTGACTGGGCATTCAGGCCAGGCATTGTTCTGGTTTGCCCGTTGCAGCATCGGCGCCGGCCAACGCCGTCTGGAGTGACCATCATGCCGTTCACCATGTCCCGTCGCCGCCTGGCGACGATCATCCCAGCCGGTGGGATGGCCATGGCGTATCACGGCGTCGCCGCCGTGGACGCCCCGATCCAGGTCCTCGAAGCCGTCGCCGGCGTCATGCAGCAACCCTCCGACGAGATCCACGTCGCCTGGTACAAGGAGACCGCTCGCCTCGGCGAGACCGGCAACTTCCTGCTGGCCGGGCACCTCACCTGGCGGGGCATCCCCGAAGCCGTCTTCTTCACACCTCGGCGAACTGCGGCCCGGGGACTCCATCGTGCTCCGGGACGCGGAGGGAACCGCCTTCACCTGCGCGGTGGCGTGGGTACGGCAGGAATCGGCCCTGGAGCCGTCGGCGGCGGAAGTCTGGGGATGACGGCGGCCGAGGCGGTGACGCTGATCACCGGTGGCGGGGAATGGGACAGCGCGAGTAGCGCGTCTGTCGCACGGACGGTGGTGCGGGCGGACCGCCTGCCCGGCGACGCCATCCCCGAAGCCTGAAACGCATTGTTCAGCCCATTGCCGGCTGTCCGTTGCCAACCCCCGGACAGCATTGTGGAAACGGCGGCCCGATCGGGCCGCCGTTTCCCGTGGCGCGAGATACGAGTCCGCTGGCGATCGCCCTTCCCGGACTCTCAGCCGGTCGCCATCCGTCGCATGCCGCCCAACGCCAGATGCCGGAACTGGCGAATGACCGTACACACTTGCCTACACATCGATCGAGCGATCGGCAATAATGCCGGAAATCCTATCGGAAGACGCACGCCGGGTCCGGCACTTCGCGACCATAAATAGAATGACAACTCCCGATCGCGAATCCCGCACCTTGGTCTGACTGAGTGGAGAGGTCGAAGCGTGAAGTACGGGAAACGACTCCCTGTCCGGTTGCTCCTTGTCGTGGTGCTGGCCGGCATCCTCGTTCCGGGTGGGAACACGACCGCTCAGGCCGGTCCGCTTGCGGTCGACGGCATCGAGATCACCTGCGGACCGGCAGCTGGGCAGTTAACCGCTGCCGTGAGCGTCACCGCCGAACGTGGGAACTCCATCCATGTGACGCTGTCGGGGCCTGACGGCGACCTGGCCAGCCAGTGGCTGCTGCTGAACGACTTTACCGCCGGGTACGCGGTGACATTCACCCTCGCGGATTCCCTCAGCGGGGATGTCTGGGCCACGATTGACGATGCGGCCCAGTACCCCGAGCAGGATCCGATCGACACCGAACCAGCCCTGCCGATCGTGTCGAACGCGCTGACCGTGACGTTCGAGACGGATGGCACGACCAGCACGATGGCCTGCGCGCCTTCGACCGCGGCCCCGGAGGCCGGAACCTCCGTGGAAGCATCGCCGGTCGTGATCGAGCAGGCATCGCCCGCCGCGTCCACGCCGGTGGTGGCGCCGACCTTCGTGCCCACGGAAGAGCCGACCGAGGAACCGACGGCCACCCCGTCGCCAACGCCGAGCCCGACTCCTTCACCGACGCCATCTCCAACGCCGAGCCCGACCCCGTCGCCAACGCCGTCACCGACGCCATCTCCAACGGCCACGCCGACGCCATCACCAACGGCTACACCTTCTCCGACTCCGAC
>CAZSUN010000090.1:11724-12829 GCA_964610045.1 uncultured Sphaerobacteraceae bacterium | reverse complement strand
CTCCAACGGCCACGCCGACGCCATCACCAACGGCTACACCTTCTCCGACTCCGACGCCATCTCCAACGCCGTCCCCCACGGCTACACCAACGCCGGCTCCGACCGCCACGCCAACTCCAAGCCCGACTCCCTCACCAACACCGGAACCGACGGCGACACCGACTGAGGAGCCGTCCCCCACGCCATCGCCAACGCTGGAGCCAACAGCGACACCGGAGCCGACGGCCACGCCTTCTCCGACTCCATCTCCCACACCGGTGCCGACCGAGGAACCGTCGCCAACGCCGTCTCCGACGCCTGTGCCCACTGAGATTCCTTCGCCAACGCCGGAGCCAACGGAAGCCCCCTCACCAACTCCGGTGCCCACGGAAGCGCCCTCGCCAACGCCAGTGCCGACAGAAGCGCCAACCGCGACTCCAACCGAGCAGCCGTCACCCACACCGTCGCCAACCCAGGAGCCGACTGAAGCTCCAACGGAAGAGCCCACGACAACGCCCGAACCTCGGACCCTGACCGTGCCCGAGATGGGAACCGTGACCGGCACGGGCGGGCTGGCGCTCAACTGCCGCGCCGAGCCGAATACCAACTCTGACATCCTGACCGCCTTTGCGCCCTACACGGTGCTCGAATTCACCGGCCCGGAAGCGGACGGCTGGTACCCCGTGACCTGTGACGACCAGGATGGCTACGTCAGCGCGGACTACATCACGCCGGGTGAGGTCACGCCCACCCCGGTCCCGACTGCGACAGTGATCACCAATGGCGAGCCGGCCGCCTGCCGGTCTGACGCCAGCAGCACCGCCCCGATCATCGCCAGCGTTCCGAACGGCACCGTGCTGACGGTGCGTGGCGAGGTGTCGAGCGGATTCGTCCCGGTGGTCTGCGATGGCCAGAACGGTTGGATCACCGCCGAATTGCTCTGGTCCTGACCGGCGCCGTTCATCGACAGGAAAGCCCGTCCGTGAGATACGGACGGGCTTCCTCGTTTCGGCGGGGCATCCGGCTCACCGTGCCCCCCGCCACCCCGAATCCGGATGAACGGTCGCGTCTCCCCGTCCGGGCGGACCCGCCGAACCACCGGGCGAGGTGGTCGTCCGCCCCGATG
>CAZSUN010000090.1:3609-11624 GCA_964610045.1 uncultured Sphaerobacteraceae bacterium | reverse complement strand
TGACCAACCTGAATTCCGGATGAAAGGGTGCCGGCGATGGGCCAGATGGCGCCCATTTCCGGCACCCGTTGCGTGGAGCTACTGCCGGGAGCGGAGCAGCGCCAGGAAGCGGAGCAGTTCGGCGTAGAGCCAGACCAGCGTCGAAATCAGGCCGAACGCGGCGTACCACTCCATGGCCGCCGGCGCCTGCCGCTTGATCCCTTCATCGATCACCGTGAAGTCGATGATCAGGTTGAGCGCGGCCACGATGCAAATCCCGGCGCTGAGCAGGATGCCCCAGGTTGTCGGCTGGTTGATCATCACCAGGTCGACCCCGAACAGGCTCAGGATCCAGGCAGCCAGGTACATCAGGCAGATGCCGAAAGTGGCGATGATGACGACCCGGGTGAACTTCGGCGTCGCCCGCACCGCCCCAATCAGGTAGAGCAGCAGGCACCCGAGAAAGACGCTGACGGACGCCAGCAACGCCTGGGCCACGATCCCGTCGTAGACGGTTTCGTACATGCGGGACACCGCCCCCATCCAGAACCCCATCATCACCGCATAGAGGAACCCGGCGACCATGGCCAGGGTCGGATTGTTCACCGCCGCGATCGTGATGCCGATCAGGATGAAGTAGCCGAACAGCCACCAGAGGCCGGACTGCGAGAACCAGTCGAGCGCGACACTCCAGCCCCAGGAGGCGAAAATGCCGGCAACGGCCAGCAGCAGGATCGATTTCACGATCGTGCCGCCCAGGGTCATCGTGCCGGCAGCGGCCGGCGTCCGGGTGGCCGGTGTGGCCGAAAACGTGTGCTCATTGAGCATCTGCGATGACATCGTCGATCCTTCTCCACATCTCCACGTAGTTCCGCAGGCAACGCCGTTCCATGCGACGGTCGCGCCGTGCATTGGTCATGGTCATCGGTCGGGGCCGTCGCGTCCAGTCCAGGACCCGGACGGGCGGAAATTGCCGCCCTCGGAGCCATCGGGCTGGCCGGAACCTCGGATATGATGGACCCAGGCTTCGCATCGCAACGAGGGAGCGACCGGATGGACCGTCTTCTGGATCTTGAGCAACCGGAGTATTTCCCGGAGAGCTTTCCCCGCGACGATTTTCCCCGCTACGACTGGGAGACGCGTCCCTCCGGGTTGCCTCTCCGTGCCTGGACCACGGAAACCACCCACCGGGACGGCCAGCAGGGCGGACTGCCGCTGACGGTCGAGCAGGGACTCGCCATTTACGATCTGCTGTGCGGATTCACCGGGGAATCCGGCGCGATCGCCCAGGCCGAGTTCTTCGTCTATCGTCCGGCGGATCGCGCCATCCTCGAAGGCGCCCTCGAACGTTACCGTGGCGGCGCCCCGATCGAACCGACCACCTGGATTCGCGCCGCTGCCCGCGATGTCGAGCTCGTGCGGTCGCTGGGCGTCCGCGAGACCGGCATGCTGGCCTCGATCTCCGACTACCACACCTTCCACAAATTCACGCCGGGCGGGCGTCGCCAGGCCACTGATGCCTACCTGGATGCCGTCCGCATGGCGCTCGCCGCTGGCATCCGGCCCCGCCTCCATCTGGAGGACGCGACGCGCGCCTCGACCGATCTCATCCTCGCCTTTGTCGATGCCGTGCTCAAAATCGCCGCTCCCTACGGTGAGGAGCTGCGTCCCAAATTCCGGGTTTGCGACACGATGGGCCTGGGGCTTCCCTACGACGATGTCGCCCTGCCCCGCAGCATCCCGCGCCTGTTCCGCCGCCTCGCCGCGGCGGGATTGCGGCCAACCGACCTCGAATTCCACCCGCACAACGATACCTGGCTGATCGTGGCCAACTGCCTGGCGGCGGTGCGCGAAGGCTGCGCCGTCATCAATGGCACTTGCCTGGGCAAGGGCGAACGCACCGGCAACGCCCCGATCGAAGGAGTGCTGCTGCATCTCATCGGGATGGGGTATTTCGCTGACGTTCGCCCGGATTTCACGGCCCTCAACGATCTCGCCACGCTGTATGCGGAGATGGGGTATCCGGTTCCCGCCGCCTACCCGCTCTACGGCCGCGACGCCCACCGGACGCGGGCCGGCATTCACGCCGACGGCCTGAACAAGTTCTGGTGGATGTACGCGCCATTCGACGTGCCCAACCTGCTGGGGCGCCCGCTCGAAGTCTCGATCACCAAGGATTCCGGCGCCGCCGGGCTGGTGTTCCTGATCCGGCAACACCTCGGCCTGGAGATCGACAAGGACGATCCCCGCCTGCGGAGCCTGTCCGCCACGCTGGTCGACCTGTTCGACGAGGGACGGCAGACCGGGGTGGAGTGGGAGGAACTCCAGCCGATGGCCGCCGCCGCCGGCATCGGCCCGGCCTGACCGTGGGGCGCCACCAGTCCCACGCCTACATCGCGTCATTGGGAGGTGCAGGCATGGCAGATCCGGCGGGTCATCGCAGGCGAGCAGGCGCGGTACGAGCCGTTTCTGCAGCGATGATTCGGCGACGGTATCGATCCGCGCGGATATCCGGCGATGCTGCCAGATTCCACCACCCCTTGTGGATTCTTCAAGGTATGTAGAAGGTAGGGTATTCACCTGCGCTACGCGGGTGCTGATTGAAACCAGGAGGCTGGTCCTCATAGCGTTCGGTCAACACGCCCGACGGATTGATGATTTCGGCGTCAACCGTAGGGGAGAACCAAGCGAGCACAACCGGAAACGGTGTCCAGATGGACGCTGCTCGCGCGTGTCCTCCCTGATTCGCTTGCTCATGACAGGCTTCCTGGCGGCAGAGCAGGTTCCATAAGCGCAATTGCCTGTGCTGCCTTGATCGTCGGTACCGACGGCTGGCGATGTGTGGCTGACCTGGAGACCTGCGTCTATCCGCCCAGCCGGTCTCGCAACAGGGTGAGGACGAGGATTCCCTCGGTCGTGAGGCCGGCGTATTCCTCGCGCACGCGTTCGCCGATCTCCCGTTGCAGCACACCGCTCAACTCACCGTCGAGATAGGTGTTCAGCATGTCCGGGTGAACGTAGCATTTCCTGCACACCGCCGGGGTGTTGCCCAACTGCCCGGCGATCTCGTCGGTCGCGAACCGGAGCCGGGCAGCCCGGATCGTCTCCCGTGTCGTCCCGGTCGACTCCGCCTCAGTTCCCCGCCGGGGTGGCGACCGGACTCGCGCCTGGCGTCGCCACCGGGGCCGGATCGATACCGACGATCAATGTCGCCGACACATACCCGCCCGCTTCAGGATCCCACGCCACGGTGGAGATCATGTAGCCGCCTGGTGGCTCATCCGGCAGGTTGAACGAGAAGTCGCTCTCCCGGTCTTCCTGGTTCACGATGTACCCGAGCGCCCTGAGGTCGATGGCCCATGGGTCCCATTCGCCCCAGTAGACGTAGGCCCTGGATTGCGCCGGGAAGTGCGAGCAGCGAATGGTGATCCTGGTGCCGGGAGGGCCGTGATCCGGACCTGTCAGGGCACAGCGAGGTGGTTCCGGCCGCCCCACGATCGCTCCGTCCTTCACGGTGAAGCGGGATTCGGCCACGTTGTTCGCCGTCCGGCCGTCTTCCGCGAGTTGCCCAAGCGGATCCACCGTGTAGCGCAGCACGTAGTCGCCATCGGCGAGTGGTGCGGTGCCGAGATCGACCCACTGGTCGGGAAGGGAGGCTGAATAGCGGTCTCCCCAACCAACCGAGATGCCCTGGCGGTCGAGTTCGCACTGGCTGTACTGTGGCTCGTCCGGACCGCGGCTGGTATCGATTCTCCGGCTGTCGAGCAGGCAGGAACTTTGCTTGCCGCCGGTCCCGGTTGCGGCCAGCATGCCGTCGTCGTCGCGGAAGAGTTCGTAGATCGCGAAATTGTCGAGGTGGAAGTGGTGGTGCTGCGGGTGGTTGATCAGGTCGAGCCCGAGCGGGTGCTCTTCCACGATCTGCCCCCCGGTTGGTTGGTCGTAGATGTGCTGGACGACGTCCTGCCCGCCGCCGAGCGGATTGCCCCCGAGTTCGATCGGGCCTTCGCCGACGTTCTCGGTCACGGTCGAGAACCGGAGCAGCACGTGTTCCTGCCCGTCGTCGAGCAGTTCGGTCGAGAAGTAGAGATCGTCGGGGGGTTGGGCGGCAAGGTCCGGATAGTGCGGCACGCTGACAACCGGACTGGCCCCTGGCGAGGCTTCCGGCGTGGCCTGCGCGGACGCGCCCGGTCCCGCCGATGCCAGCAGCAGGAGGATGATCCCGGCCAGGTTGACCCGTGCGTACCGTGTGTGGCCCATGCTCGTCCCTTCGGCGATCGAAGCGCTCATCCAGCAACACGATAGCATGGACCGGGCTGGATAACGGACCGGCGACGGCCAGTGTAGGGAGGCCGTCGCCGGTTCGGGAAAAGGGGAGTTGGACCGGGGAGCCCAACCGCGGCGGTGGGTCCCCTCGGAATGGTTGTTGTCTCGGGGCGACCCTGCCCCACGACTATTTGACCATCGCCGCCTCAAGGAATGGTCAAACCAGGATTAATGTTGCCCGGTAGCTCCCACAGTCACTGGTCCCTCGTTCCTCCGGCACGTACAATTCCGATGTATTTTGTCGGCTTTTATGGAGGAATCCCGATGACCCCTTCGGACACGATCGTCAACCGGCGCGCGCTCCTGGCTGCGGCAGGCGGCCTCGCCGTCGCCAGCCTGGCTGCCCCTTTGACAGCCGCGCAGGAGGCGAGCCCGTCCGCCTCGACGGCTGCCGGCTGGAGCTTCACCGACGACAAGGGCGTCACCGTGGATCTGGAGGCGGTGCCCACCCGGATCGCGGCTGATGTCAACGCCGCGGCCGCCCTGTGGGACTTCGGCATCCGTCCGGTGGCGGTCTTCGGCTGGAACGCGGTCGAAACCGGTGACTTCGGCCCGGCTGGCGGCAACATCGACCCGTCGCAAGTCGAAATCATCGGCAACGTCGATGAGCCGTTCAAGCCGGAAGCCACCCTGGCTGTCGACCCCGACCTGATCGTCACCCTGACCTGGGCCCCCGACGATCCGGACGAGTACTGGAGTCTCGATCTCGATCCCTCGATCCTGCCCCTGGCACGGGAGATCGCCCCGGTCGTGGCCATCTCCGCCGCCGGGCTGGCCGATGTCAACACCATCCGCATGGCCGAACTGGCTGGCGCGCTTGGCGCCGATCTGGCCGCGCCCGAACTGGCGGAAGCCGAGACCGGATTCCAGGATGCGCTCGCCCGCCTCGAAGCGGTGGCTGCCGCGAAGCAGGACCTGATCGTGATGTTTACGTATATCGGCGATGGCGAGCAGTGGTACGTCACCGATCCCGCCGGCTGGGCCGATGTCAGTCTGTTCAGGAAACTTGGCGTGAACGTGCTCGCGCCGGACGAGTCGGATGGCTGGTGGCAGACGCTCAGCACCGAGGAAGCCCTCCGCTACCCGGCGGACATCATCTTCAACTCGGATCGCGGGGGCGGAACCCTGACCTTCAGTCTTGAGGAACTCCAGGCGCACCCGACGTTCGGATCGCACCCCGCGGTGCAGGCCGGTCAGGTCTACCCGTGGAACCAGGACTTCATCCTGAGCTACCAGGGCATGATCGCCGCCCTCGATGCCATCAGCGGTCCCCTCGAACAGGCGCAGAAGGTCATCTGACAACGATCGCCGGACAACGTGGCCGTGTGCCGAATCGATGGGCAATCGCAGGGGAGGACCAAGGCGGCACGATCAATCCCGTAGGCCGGATCAAGCCTGCCGTAATCGCCGCAGCAATTGCGGATTCGCCCGGAATCGCACGACGCAGAAACGGGCGCGGCTTGCCCCCGTTTCTCTTCCCTATTGTCTCAACACCGGCGTCCGGTACAGCACACTGCCACCGACCGTGATCTCGGTGTCGACCAGATAGCCTGCCGCGGCGTCGAGATCGATCTCCATACCGAGGCCGGGCGCGTCCGGAACCGTCACCATGCCGTTCGCATCCCGCTCGATGTGGTTGGCCGTGATCTCCCACGCCAGCGGCTTCGGGGCCACCGGGTACTCGCAGATGATGTCGTCCGGGTGATCGGCGAACGGCACGAGCGACGCCGAGAGCGCGAGGTGCGAGGTGAACGTGTGGTTGACATAGGTGACGCCGCGCGGGCGGGCGTACTGCGCCACCTCGCGCGAGGCGGTGATGCCGCCGATCCGGCCTGCGTCGATCTGCACGAACCTCAGCCCCGCGTGATCGATCATCGTCTTCGCCATCCAGGTGGTGTGCGACCCCTCTCCCCCTGCCATCCCAACCGAACCGCCGCGCTTCGCCAGCGCCGCATATGCCCCGAGTGCCCCCGAGACGAACGGTTCCTCCAGCCAGGTCGCGTTCGCTCGTTGCAGGGCCGGCAGCACCGCCGCCGCCCGCTCGACATCGTCGATCCAGACCGTGCCGGCGTCGACCAGCAGCGTGCCGTCCGGACCGAGTCCCTCCCGCGCCGCCTCGACGTGGGCGATGTCGTCCGCCACCGGACCCAGGCCGAATGGTCCCCACCCGAACTTGGCGGCGGTGTACCCGCTGGCGATCGTCTCCCGCGCCAGCCGCAGGGTCTCCTCCGGGGTGTCGCCGAAGAGCTGGGAGGCGTAGGGGAGCTTGGGACACGGGGCGTCGATACCGAGCAGGCGCCACACCGGAGCGTCGAGTCGTTTGCCGAGCAGATCCCACAGTGCAATGTCGATACCGGAATACGTATGGTCAGCCTGGAGCAGGTCGAGCGAATTGGCCCGCACCAGGGCCCCGATCCTGGCGATATCGGCGACATCGTCCAGCGGCCGCCCGAGCACCGAGGCGATCACCGGCTTGCAGGCGGAATGCGACATCGGGGTCACCAGCGCCGCGATCGACGTCAGCGGCGACGCCTCACATTCGCCCCAGCCGACGTGCGGACCCGCCTGGACGCGGACCAGCAGCAGATCCTGCGATCCATCGCCGATATCGAGCACCTCCGGCATCGACAGGTAATAGAAGTCGACCGATTCGATTTTCACGGGTGATCTCCTGGCGGCGGGTGAAGGACGGCGTTGCGGAAGCATCACCGCCCGCCTGGTTCACCGCAAGCCATTGCCTGAGATTCGGACGGAGTCTCCGGGAGGCAGTACAGACAAGATGTGTGTTGAGGCAAACGGGTTTGTCTGGGGGCGTGAAAACCTGGCGCATTTCCGCAGTTGCTCCGGTTTGCCCGGAACGACGGGCGTTTCGAGCGGTTCATGCACCCCGCATTTGTTCGCTCGGCACCTGCATTTCCTCCATTTGCCCGGATCGTTCCCGCAGGTACTCACCCGGCCCGGAGCGACGGTGCATCGGGGCAGGATGCCCGTACTCCTCCGAACGCAGCGAACCGGGGAGTCCGCGCCAGGGTGAGGAAAAGAAAACAGAAAAGAGAAAGGAGAAAATGGAGAAGAGGGGCGATCCTGGGTGCCGCATGGACCGACGCCCGATCATGCTCCCACAGATCAGCTACGTCCGGATCGCAGCTGGATCCACGCGCCGAGACCAGGAATGTAGTACCATGGTCATGGCATGTATGGATTGTACGTACATGACCGCCGGTCTGGGCTGTGCGTGACCATCGGTTGATGGACGCGGACCCTGGCCGAGCCTAGACTCCGGTGTAGAGAAGCAATTCTTCAACGGGACCAAACAAACACATACAGGTGTCTGGATTTCGATCGCGCAACTGGGCTCCAGGTGGGGTATCGCGGGGATGAATGTCGGCTCCGGGAGTCGCTTGGGTGACCCCGAGGCCGGGAGAGAGTGGGAACATGACGGGGACCCCTGATTTCGGTGCGCGTCGATCGGTCAGGTTTCGGTTCGTCCGCATTGGCTTGCTGATGATCTGGATCGCGATGTTCGCGGTCACTCCAGCGCGTGCTGACGAGGGGACGCCAGACGATCCGCCCCCACCACCGGTGATCGAACCGACCGATATCCCCGAGCCCGAACCGACCGACATTCCCCCGGTTCCGACTGACGTGCCACCACCTCCCACCGAGGTACCACCCCCACCCACGGATGTCCCCACCGAAGCGCCGGTGCCCAC
>CAZSUN010000090.1:0-3509 GCA_964610045.1 uncultured Sphaerobacteraceae bacterium | reverse complement strand
CCCACCGAGGTTCCGACGGAAGAACCGTCGCCCACCCCGACCCCAACGCCCGAACCGGCGATCCCCTTCGATCCGGTGCTCGACTGTACGCTGATTGACGGCGGCGTCCTGGCCGTGGCCGGGGAGACGACCTGGTCGTACCAGGACTGCACCGTGACCTGGCAGACGGAGAACGTCTCGGCGGTCGAACTCGCGGCCTGGAGCGATGCGGCCGGCTGGCAGGTGATCGCGGTCGATCTCGATGACCTGAACGATCCGGACGCGATTGCCGTGGCCGATGGCACGCTCGATCTGCCCGACAGCGACCTGAACGACGACGGGTTCTTCACGAGCCGGTTCTTCGTCGGGACGCAACTCGGCTGCACGAGCGCGACCAGCGCCTCGATCAACCTGCAGTTGACGGCGACCTCGACGGCGCCGGTGCCGGAGGACGAAAACGGCGACCCGATCCTGATCGAGAACGAAGCTGGTGAACTGGAGCAAGTCCCTCCCGGCGAGACCGTCACCGAAACCACCCTTGACGACCTAACGATTGACGCGACATCTGCCGCCGCGCCGGTGGTGTCCATCGACTCGGCGAGCTTCGGCACCATAGATCTTGGCGATGGTGCAACATCAACGAGCGGCACGTTCTCTTTCAGCTATTCCGGCGCCCCCCAGGCTTGCGGTTGGCAGGTCACAATTTCAATCGGCGACTTCGTGTCCGCCAGCGGTGTTATTCCCGTCAGTGGGCTGGAACTGACTGGTGTCCAGGGAATCGACATGTCGTCGGTGACCACGGATGTCGGTACGTTCGTTGTCGCCCCGCCACCTGGTGACGTTGAGAGTGGCTCCTTCACCCTTGAGGTCCAGCTTGTCCTGGATGGAGTTGTCCCGGAAGGTGAATACACCGCGACCATCACGATGAGCACCCAGGTGAATTCGTGATCGATCCCCGGCTTTCGTCGACCATTTGCGAGAGCGGCGCATGGTGTGGTGCTCATGCGCGGTATCTACTGAATCCCGGTGAGTATTCGAATGTTGGTCTCGTGGCACCCGCGAGACTGGCGCGGAGAGCAAGGGAGGTGGAGCGAAGGTGAGATTCCAGGAGGATTCGTCCTTCAAGGGTCCTTCGGTATCACGCGGATCACGCCAATATCCATCGTGAGAGAGAGAACACATGAAGCGAGCGGTATTGAGCGCGCTTGGCGCACTCATCCTGACGGTTAGCATGCCTCTGGGCATCGCGTTTGCGGCCCCTTCCGACAGTGTGTCGGTGAACGTTATCTGCTCCTCGCCAAGCATCGTCAACATCTCTGCCTCCGACTTCGGGAACCTCGACATCGCCCTGACCAACACGGCCTCGAACTCGGTCTCGGTGGACGTGAATGTTGGCTGCTGGGCTGGCGGTTGGCACGTTGACGCGACGGTTTCGCCGTTCGATGGCCCAGGCCCGCTGTTCATCCCGGCTTCCTGGTTGAGCCTCGAGAACACCGGCGTGAGCAGCCCGTTCGTTGATGCACCGGCAATTGTCGATTTCGATCCCATTGGCGGACCGCCTCCGGGTGATGCTGAGTCCGACGGTGAGATCTTCGGCACCGCCGTTCTTCTCGACTTCAGCCCGTTCTTTGTGGTCGACGTTCCGGCGCCTGGCATTAGCTCTGCGACGTACAACGGCCATCTGACGCTGCAGGGCCCGGTGGTTCCGGCGACCTACACGGCGACGATCACCGTGACCCTGACCAAGGAAGGTCTGATTCAGGCTCCGTAGGGTCTGAAGCCCGCATGGGGAGGCATACCGTGAAGCGGGTCATGCCTCCCTCCGGAGACTAATATGACGGTCAGCCCGATGGGTGAGTGGGCAGCTTGCCCACTCACCCATCGACTGGCCTCGTGGGTCTGAGGGGAAGCTCGATGCTCCGAAAGTGGCGCGCACTGCATGTGTTCATGATGCTGGCGATAGTTGTGCCGCTCGGAATTTCCGGGGCACCCGCGGTTGCGCAGGACGCTGATGACGGTACCCCGGAATCGCTGAGTGAGATTCAGTTCACCGCGAGGCCAGATAGCGGGTTGGACGGTGAACCCTTTATCGCACAATTGGAGCCGGGCGGGTCCACGACATTCACGCTCGTCCTGTCCAACCAGAGTGCCAGTACGATGGGATTGTCTGTCTACACGGGGAACACATATTCGGCCCTTAATGGCGGATTGACTTTGGGGCCTCTAGGTGAAGAGTTGGTAAGTCCAGCCACTTGGCTAGGGTTTTCTCCATTCAGCGTTGACCTGCAGCCGGATGAGGAGCAGACATCGACATTTACGGTATCGGTGCCGGAGGGAACTGCACCTGGCGAGTATGTTGCCGCAATCGCCGTGGAAACCGTAGACGCCTACGCGGTGGAGGGGAGTTCGACGTTCCTCCAGAAGGTTAGGAAGGTGCTGGCTGTCTATATCGTTGTGCCAGGTGACTTCGAATCATCGTTTACGCTTGGGACACCCATCGCGCAATTGACCTCGACTGGGGTGGGAGTTCGACTACGCGTTCCCGTGGTGAATACGGGTAACGTCCGCGTGATTCTCGGTGGTGAACTCGTATTGTTTGACAAATCGGGAGTGCAGTTGGCGAACGCGACCATTCAGATGCGTGCGGTATATGGCGGGCACCAGACGTTCGTCGAGGTTGGTCTGCCGACCGCACCTCCGGCCGGAGAGTACCTGCTCTCGCTTGACCTGAAAGATCAACTCTCGGAGGCCACGGCATCGCTGGACAAGGCGCCGGTTGTGATCCCTGATGCGTCGGCGGCGCAGTTCGATGTTTCCATGACGTCTGGAACGGTGACACCTGGTGGCGATCCGATCCAGTTCGCATCGATTGCGGTCACACTCAACAATCAAGGCGCCACGATCCAGTCCTCGCGCTTGACCGTGTCAGTCTCGCGCAACGGAGAGTTGGTGGAGGATTTCGTGCTCGCGAACTCCCTAGCCATTCCAACCGGTGAAATCACGGTCGAGCAGCGGTATATCCCACTTGCCGGGTTTGAGTCTGGCACCTGGACCTTCAGCCTCAAGCTCGAAGTGATTGATGCCGCGTCGGGGTTGGCGACGCCGATACTGACGCAAGAGAACTTTGCGACGCTGGAGGTGCCATAGTGGTTGTTACGGGTGGGAAACAAATTCGGCTGCTCGGGATTGCGGTCGTCGCTCTGGTCCTGATCGCGGGTTTCGGCCAGGCGATAGCGAGAGCGTCGGATAGCGACGACATGTCCATTAACATCGTGAATAGCGGCTCGGAGACGCCCGTGCCGTCTGAAACACCCGTTCCATCGGAGCCACCAACCGCCTCCGAAACCCCGGAGCCGACCGATACACCCGGCGGGGGTGGGGAAGATGGCGGAGGATCCACCACCGTGGAGTCGCTGCCGAACACCGGCGCCGATCCGGCGGGATCGTCCTCCCTCGCGGTCTTCAGCCTCATCTCCATTGCCGGCTTCGCCTTCCTGGCGGCGGCCATGCTCGTCCGGCGGCGTCCCACC
>CAZSUN010000089.1:0-16482 GCA_964610045.1 uncultured Sphaerobacteraceae bacterium | reverse complement strand
GGGTGCAGCGAGTATCATTCGCGGGAGATCGATCAGGCGCCAGCGGGCGTTGGTGATATTGGTTCCAGCGCGACGAATCCGGTCTGCACGGCCCTTGTTTCGAGGAGGTAACGAAAATGGTGATCGCACAAACGGGACAGGGCACGGTCGGCACTGACGGCTTCTCTCCCGACGATATCGTCGGGGAGGCTCGCGATCATGTCTGGGCCCATACATTGCCGTGGGTGGATGTTGCCGAAAATGAGGGCCAGCGGGTGTTCGCCCGAGGTGAAGGCTCGAAGCTCTGGGATATCCACGGCCGGGAATTCCTGGATGGCATTTCCGGCCTGTGGGTCGTTAATGCGGGTCACGGTCGGGCGGAGATCGGCGAGGCGATGGCAGAGCAGGCCGGGAAACTGGCCTACATCTCTGCGGAAGCCTACACATCCGAGCCAACGGTCCGTCTCGCGCACCTGCTGGCTGAACTGACGCCTGGTGACCTGTCGCGGGTGTATTTCTGTTCCGGCGGGTCGGAAGCGGTCGAAACCGCGATGAAGATCGCGAAACAGGTCCAGGCCATGCGCGGATTTCCACGCCGCTACAAGATTATCGCCCGGCGGCAGTCCTACCACGGAATGACGCATGGCGCGATGAGCCTGACCGCGATGCGCAACGAGGCGTACTTCGGGCCATTCATGTACGGTGTCTCCCATGTGCCGCACCCGAACCAGTACCGCTCGGATTTCGGCCTGGAGGGCGAGGCAGCCGACATCATGGCGGCGAAGTACGTCGAGCAGGAAATCGAGAACCAGGGGCCGGAGACCGTTGCGGCCGTGATTGGTGAGCCGATCTCCAGTGCGGCGGGCGTGCACGTGCCGTCTCCCACCTACTGGAAGATGCTGCGTGAGATCTGCGACCGCCACGGCGTCCTCCTGATCGCCGACGAAGTCATCAACGGGTTCGGCCGCACCGGCAGGATGTTCGCAACCGAACACTTCGGCTTCGTGCCAGACATCATGACCGTCGCCAAGGCGTTGACCTCAGGATACGCGCCAATGGCGGCGGCGATCGTCCGGCCGTCGGTGTTCGATGTCTTCACCGAGCAGCAGACGATCGGGATGGGTCACCTCCTGACATTCGGCGGTCATCCCGTGGCAGCCGCGGCAGCGCTGAAGAACCTGGAAATCTACGAACGTGAAAACCTTGTGGAGCACGGTGATGACATGGGGCGCTACCTGCGCGAGCAGCTCCAGGGATTGAGATCGCATCCCACGGTGGCCGAAGTTCGTGGTCTCGGTCTGCTGGACGCCATCCAGTTGACGCCGGACAAGGCGACAAAGGCCAAGTGGGCCAAGGACTCGAAGTTCCCCAAGCGCCTCGCGAAACTGCTCGCGGATCGCGGGCTCATCACCCGTGTCACCGGCGAAGTGATGCACTTCGCTCCGCCGTTGGTGGTGACCCAGGCGGAGATCGACACGATGGTCGCGATTGCCGACGAGAGCTTGACGATTGCCGAAGACGAGTTCGCAGCCGAGATCACGGCCTGACCGTTGACTGGCGCTTCTGTCAATGTGGTGAGTTCTCGTTGCCCGGATAGCGCCAGATCACGCAGGCGAGCCATGGCTGGTGACTGATCCGATCCAGGAATCGACCGATCAGAATTCGGTCCGGGCTGCATCCGGTCAACGGGAAGGACTCCTGGGGAGGCCAGGCGCGGTTGTCGTCGCCGTACTCTTGATCACCGTAGCGATCGACCAGGCGACCAAGTACCGGTTTGCCAGGTGGCTTGGTCCTGATGCATTGACCCATCGCTACCCTATCCTGGGCTCCTGGTTGGCGTTCGACTATGTTGAAAACACGGGAGCCGCGTTCGGTATGCTGGCGGGCAGGACCTGGCTCCTGTCCGCAGCATCACTCATTATCGTAGCCTGGTTCGCCGTTGCCTACGGGCGGTCGCTGCAAACCAACTCGTTGATGCAGGTGGCTGTGGGGTTGGTGCTTGGCGGCGCTTTCGGTAATCTGGTCGATCGCGTCAGGCTTGGGTATGTGGTCGACTTCATCGCCGTTGGCGACTGGCCACGGTTCAACGTCGCGGATTCCGCGATCACCATCGGGCTGGCGTTGCTCTTCTACAGCGCCCTTCGCGAAGACACGGTTGGGAACACAGTGACATGACGGACGCGGATTTGGATGGCATGCCGGGTGACGAGCCGGTGGAGGAACCGGATGCTGATGTGATGGAGTTCCGGCCGCAACGACAGCACCTTGGCATGCGGCTGGACAAATACGTCGCCGGGGAGTTGCCCGATCTCAGCCGGACGTACCTGCAGAACCTCATCGACGGCGAGAATGTGCGCGTTGACGGATTCGCCCGCAGGACATCGTTCAAGATCACCCCTGGACAAGTTGTGACCGTGTCGATCCCGGAGCGTGTCGAGGCGGAACTGCTCCCGGAGGAGATCGATCTCGACTTCCTCCATGTGGACGAGGATGTCGTCGTGGTCAACAAGGTCGCCGGCATGGTCGTCCATCCTGCCGTTGGTCACGGTTCCGGCACCCTCGTCAACGCCCTGCTGTACCACTTCCCGGACATCTCCATAGGCGGAACATTCCGGCCGGGTCTCGTCCATCGACTCGACAAGGACACCTCCGGAGTAATCGTGGCGGCCCGGAACGATCGGGCGCTGAACTCGCTCGTGCGCCAGTGGCAGGACCGGACGGTCGACAAACGATACATCACGCTGGTGGCGGGGGTACTCGAAGAGGACGAGGCCACCATAGACGCGCCGATCGGCCGCGACCCCATTCACCGCCAGCGCATGGCGGTTCGGCGAGACGGACGGGAAGCGACGACCCACTTGACCGTGCGAGACCGGTTCGATGAGGCGTCGCTCCTTGATGTGCAGATCGAGACGGGTCGCACCCACCAAATCAGGGTACACATGGCAATGATCGGTCACCCCGTGTTGGGAGATCACGTTTATGGGAACGGTACATCCCAGCGCTTGACCTCGACATACGATGTCGGGCGGCAGTTCCTGCACGCGGCGTCGTTGACATTCCAGTTGCCTGATGGACGCACCGCCACCTTCGATGCTCCACTGCCCGAGGATTTGGTTGCTGTCCTCGACCGGATGCCGGAACGGGTCGATGATGGTCGGTGAGCGCATGGGCGATGACATCCGGCGGGCCATCGAGCGCTGGTATCGCGCCGGCATCGACGAGGTGGAGCCGGAAGCAGTTGTTCGGCGTCGACTTCGCCGGAACCAGGGGCGCCTGAACGTTGGCGACCGCGAAGTATCCTGGAGCGACGGCGCACGGGTGGTGGCTATCGCCATTGGCAAGGCCGCCGCCGGCATGGCACGCGGCCTGGATGCGGTGATCGGGGCCCGGCTGGATACTGCCATTATCCTGACGCGCGATGGGCATGCGGATGCTGCCCCACACGGGTGGACTGTCTTCGAAGCGCGTCACCCGGTGCCGGACCAGCGTGGAGTCGAAGCAACCCGAGCGATACTGGACGCCGTTGACGGCCTGACGGCGCGAGACATCGTATTTGTGTTGATTTCCGGGGGCGGGTCGGCATTGCTGGAGTCGCCACGCGAGGGGGTTACACTCGACGACATTCAGGAGACCACCAGGCTCCTGTTGCGGGCCGGAGCGCCGATCCACCACCTGAATGCGGTCCGGTCGGAACTCAGCATGGTCAAGGGTGGCGGTCTTCGCGCCGCCATTGGCGAGGCAACTTGCGTCTCGCTCATCCTCAGCGATGTCCTCGGTAACAACCCATCGGTTATCGCATCCGGTCCCACGATCGTTCGCGAACCACAGCCGGAAGCCGCCCTCGCAGTGCTGGACACCTACGGGCTCGGTCACAGGGTTCCCGAAGCCGTTCGAACGGTCCTGATGAGCAGTCGCGAGCAGGTGGATACCCCATCCGCGGACGGGGACATCTTCGAGATTGTGGGTGACAATGCGGCGTTCGTCGAGCGCGTGGTACGGGAGGCCGAACTGGCTGGCTACCGGGCGGAACTCGTGCTTCCAGACGCGGAGGGCGAAGCGCGTGATCTTGCCAACCACTTCATGGATCTGGCATTGAGGGTGAATCCCGTTCTCGACGTCCTAATTGGCGGCGGGGAAGCGACAGTTACCGTTCGCGGCGACGGTCAGGGCGGCCGGAACACCGAGTTCGCGCTGGCAGCGGCGGTGCGGATCGCGGATGTGGACGAGGATTGGGTGGTAGCGAGTCTTGCGTCCGATGGTCAGGATGGCACGCTCTTTGCAGCCGGGGCGATCGTCGATCGGCATACCGTGGAGCATGGCGCGGAACTCGGTCTCGATGCACTGGTCGCCCTGGACGCGAACGACAGCGGCACCTTCCTCCAGCAGACAGGCGACCTGTTTTCGCCCGGACCAACCGGAACCAACGTCAACGATGTGTATGTGGCGGTACGCCGGCGGGTGGCCGCGCAGTAACGCGATTGAGGACAGGGGAACTCGATGAACGGTGCGGAAACCCTGGTACGGGCGCTCACGTCTTCGGGAGTGGAGCACGTTTTTGGACTCCCGGGTGATACCGGGATGGCGCTATACGACGCGTTCTACCACGAGCCGGCCATCCACCACGTCATGACCCGGGACGAGCGGTCGGCGTCATTCATGGCGGATGTCTACGCACGGGTTTCGGGGCGAATCGGGGTCTGCGAAGGACCCAGCGGTGGTGGTGCAACCTACATTCTGCCGGGAGTTGCGGAAGCACAGGGGACAGCGATCCCGGTTCTTTGCCTGACGTCCGACACCCCGGTCGGAGAAGAGCATCGAGGCGTGTTGACCGAGCTCGACCAGGTAGGGTTGTTTCGGCCGATCACCAAGTGGTCGGAACGGGTCAACCGTTCGTCGGGCATGGCTGACGCTGTTAATCGCGCGATCCGGCTGGCGACGAGCGACCGCCCGGGCGCTACCCACCTTTCGTTGCCGGCCGATGTGCTCGAGGGCGATGCCGGCGACCGGAACTGGCCCCAGGTGGTAGATGCGACGCAAAGCCGGTCGCCACGATCGCGGCCGGTGGCCGATGCGGCGGAGATCCTGCGGGCAGCCGATCTGCTCCGGGCAGCCGAGCGGGCAGTGATTGTGGCTGGCGGAGGTGTCCTCACCTCCGGCGCATGGGAGCAGTTGACCGCGCTTGCCGAAGCGACCGGGATTCCCGTGGCGACCAGTATCAACGGCAAGGGTGCGATCGCCGAAACGAGTCCATACAGCATCGGTGTTGTCGGCAACAACGGCGCCAGGTCGTATGCCAACGCGTGGGTTGCGGAGTCGGATCTGGTGTTCTATATCGGAACCCGGACCGATTCGACGACGACGATTGGCTGGACATTGCCACCGCGCCAGCAACCGCCTCGCTCGATCCACCTGGATGTTTCCGCCAGGGAGATAGGCAACAACTATCCGTCGAGTGCATTCCTGCAGGGCGATGCTGGAGCGACCCTTGAGGCGTTGCTGGCGGCCATCGACCGGCCGCGCGAACTGCGCGAACGTAACCAGGTTCGCCTCGACCGGCTCGCCATCGAGCGGGCTGCGTACTTCGAGCGAGTTGCTGGGGAAGCCGCCAGCGATAGCCAGCCCATCAAGCCGCAGCGGTTGGTTGCCACCATGCGGCGGTTGCTCGACGACGACACGATCGTCGTGGCCGATCCCGGCACCCCCACACCCTACCTGTCTGCCCAGTACGAGCTTCGGCGAGCCGGACGGACGACCGTGATTCCTCGTGCCTACGGCGCACTCGGCTACGCGATCCCGGGAGTCGTCGGCGCCCATTTCGCGGCGCCGGGGTCTCGAGTCGTCGGCATGCTCGGTGACGGGAGTTACGGGATGTCGGTCGGCGAGTTGGAGACGATCAGTCGCCTGAACCTGCCGATCGTGCTGGTGCAGTGCGACAACGCGGCCTTCGGCTGGATCAAGGAACTCCAGCACCTCTATCACGGACAACGCTACTACTCGGTGGATTTCAACCGGGTGGATTACGCGGCCATCGCCCAGGGATTTGGGGTGCGGGGATTCCATGTGGACGATCCATCGTGTCTTGAAGGCGTGCTGCGCGAAGCGCTCGACAGCGGTCAGCCCTGCTTCGTGAACGTGGTAACCGAGGCTCAGATGTCCGAGACCCCGCCGGTGGCGACGTGGGAGCGGACGGCGGCAACACTTGCCGGCTCGACCCAACAGGAAGGCGCGTGAACGTGGATTCGCCGATGATCCTGGATGTCGACACTGGTGTCGACGATGCTGTGGCGATTGCCCTCGCGGTGGCCAGGGAAGCAAACCTGATCGGCGTGACGACCGTCGCGGGCAATGTTCCGGTTGCCGATGCCACCCGGAACAGTCTCGATGTCCTTTCCTGGCTCGGCAGGGAGGATATCCCGGTGCATCGCGGGGCGAGCAGGCCCCTGGTCGCGACCTATCACGACGCGACACACGTCCACGGCGGGAAAGGACTCGGAAGCTGGACTCCGCCTGCCAGTACCACGGGGGAGGCGTCCCTGCCGGGGCCGGCCTTCATCCTCCAGAATGCCGAGCGCCATCCCGGCGACCTCGTACTGGTCACGCTTGGACCGCTGACCAACCTCGCGATCGCCCTAAACGTACGCCCGCAGATCGTGGACCAGATCGCCCGCATCGTGGTGATGGGGGGGGCGTACTTCAACCCGGGCAATGCCACGCCGCACGCGGAGTTCAACGTCTTCGTGGATCCGGATGCGGCAGCGCAGGTGTTTGCCGCGCCTTGGAACGACATAACACTCATTGGCCTGGATGTGACCCACCAGACCGCGTTCGCGCGCGACGCCTGGGAGGGCATCCCGATGGATTCTGTTGGGGGGGCCGGACTGGTTCAGCGGGTGATGGCTCGCACTTTCACCGAGCGAGACATGACCGGGTTCTACCTGCACGACCCGCTCGCGGTAGCCGTGGCCATCGATCCTTCGCTGGTGGCGGGGGAGTTGGCCGAAGTCACCGTTGCCGTGTCAGGAGACGAGCGTGGCAAGACATCAGCGGAACTTGCCAAACCGGGTCCAATGGTGGCGACGCAAGTCGACGCCGGGCGATTCCTCGACGAGTTCGGTGATGTATTCGGTGCAAGCGTCGCAGGTGCCGGAGCGGGACTGGAACGCGCCGAGTAGGGCAGGTTCCGGCATGCAGGACGCATGCTCTCATTGGGGCTGTCTGCGATCGCCTGCCTGAACGGTCCCTGGTCTGGCGGATTCAGGCCGACCGGCGAACGGTGATGTCCAGGAGTTCGCCGAGATACCGGCGAGTCTCTGGATCGGGCACGATTTCCAGCCGGGTTCTCGCGCTTTCCGCGTAGTCTTGCGCACGGCCTTCCGCCTGTTCGATCGCTCCGGATGCTCTGATCTCGTCGACGATCCGATCGATCGTGGAATCGTCGGTGATATCTCCAGATATGATCCCATCCAGTACGGATCGCTGCGCGACGGTGGCCTGCTCGGCGAAGATCATGGTTGGCAGGGTGACGACGCCCTGGCGCAGATCGTTGCCAGCAGGCTTGCCGAGCACCTGGGTGCCTTCACGCAAGTCCAGCACATCGTCGAGCACCTGGAACGCCAACCCCATCTCCGTACCAAAACCGCGAAGGTTTGCAACGTCGGTTTGGCTTGCCCGTCCAATCACCGCGCCCATTTCGGCAGCGCCTGCGAACAGCGCTGCGGTCTTGCCGTAGATCCGCCGTTCGTAGTCGGCGTACGCCTGGTCGAGGCGATGGGCGTCGAGCGTCTCCCGGATTTGGCCGTCACAGATTTCGGCGAGCGAGGTGGCGAAAATGGTGACCACCCTCGTGTCGTTGGTCGCGGCGGCCAGGATCGCGCTTTGGGCGAACAGGTAATCGCCGATCAGGATGACCGCGCCGGACGAGAGTTGGGTGTTGAGGGTGGGTTGACCACGCCGGAGTGCGGCGCGGTCAATGTTGTCGTCGTGGACGAGCGAGGCAGTGTGGAGCAATTCGATGCCGGCGGCGGCGGTCACGGCGCGTTCGAGATCGTAGGTGAAGCTGCGGGCCGCGAGCAGCAGCAGCAGGGGGCGCATGCGCTTGCCGCCGGCCATGACGATGTCGCGAATGAGCGAAGACACGATGGGAAAGTCGATATGCGCGGCAGCGGCAAGTCGTTGGTCCACCCGATCCAGATCGGGCGCCATCGACTCGAAGACATCAGAGGATTGCAGCTTCACCGAGGCACTCCATGCGGGACTACTCGGAAAGTCAGTCGCCCCTGTTGATCGTCGTTTCGCGTTGGAAGTATCGGGTGCCGGTCGTAGGGGTGTCAATTATGTTTGGCGCTCCCGGGGCCAGGTCGACCGTGCGAGATGACTATACTTCGATCGATGGAATCGAGTTGCGGGACGACTCGCAGACGAGCGCCAACGTGCCGCCACGCAACCCCAGAGGATCCATGCCCAATCCTGACGAACTCCCCATCCAACCTGACGACACTGGACTCCCGATGGACGGTACCGCCGAGCCTGCGAGCGCTTCCGAGCCGTCTCCGGTGTCGCCTGTCGACGACCCCGATCTCGCCGCCGAAGCGCCTGATGGGTTGAAGCGGGAATGCGAAGCAGGCATCCCCGGTGTCGACAGCCATGAATGCGACCCGGCGGACGACGCGAACGAGTTGTCGTACGGCGTCGACCAGGCCACGCCGAACCCAGACGAGTGTGAGTCAACACCGGAAGCCGAACCAGACGAGGTCGACCTCGACAGTGAACTCGAGTTTCCGGTCGGGGCAGATCAGACCGTCCCGATACAACCGCTCTCCTCCGGACCCGGGGTAGCGATTGAGTTCGAGGAGCAACGTGGTCCAGACGATGATGGGAACGCCAGGGAGTTCCTCGAATCGGAGATCGCGGCCGAGGAGCCGGATGAAGACAGTCCGGCGAATGAGTGGGATGTTCCTGCCGGGGAGGATTCGCAGGAACGGCAATACAACTGGCCGGTGCCTCCTGGAACGGAGTTGCGGAAAGCGCCTCTGCCGTGGCTGGATTGGCGCGCCAGCCTACTCCTCCCGGTGGCCGTTCTTGGAGTCATCGCAACGATGCTTTGGTCCATGTTGCTGGCGCCGGACCCGATCGTTTTCCGGATCAGCGATGCTGACTCCGGCGAAGGCATTGCCGGCGCGCGGTTGGTGGTCGGGACCGACATATATGAAGCCGATTCCGATGGAGTTGTTGTCGTGGAGCGACCGGAAACCCCAACCACCGTCGATGTATCGGCCGAGGGGTACCGGGCCGTTACCGGTGAAATGAATGCGACGATCGGCTCGACGCAGGATGTACCGTTGCGGCTGGAAGGTGCCAGTGAACTCGTGGTTCACGGATTCGCAGCGCTGTTGCACAAGGGAACTCGATGACCGGTTCGCAGCCGCCCGCGGGACGAAACACTGACCAATACCAGCAATCACGAAGCACAGGTATCCAGGGCCAGGCACGCAGTCCGCGTGCGAATCCTCGACCACCCACGCAGGATTACGGCGAATATCGCATTCGAACGACACCGCATTCCACACAGCGACGTGGGCTATTGCCCTGGATTCGTTGGCGGTTCAGCCTGTTGTTGCCAATCGCTGTCATTCTGGTCGTCGCTACCGCCGTCTGGAGCAGCCAGAGCCAACGCGCGCTGGTCACCCTGGCGTTCGCCGAGGATGGAACGGGTGGTGCGTTGCAGACGACCACGGTGACCATTGATGGGAGTGTCTACAATATCCGGCCAGATGGCACCCTCGTCATCCCACGAACGACCAACGGCGAGCCGGTGACGATCGTTGCCTCCGGGTATGCGTCGCAGGACGTTGATCTCGAGCAGGCAACAGGATCATCCCTGGCGATCGCGATGCTGCCCGCATCGGTCACCGGCACGCTGCTTGACGCACGCACCGGAAATCCAGTCAGCGGCGCGGCCGTGGATCTCGTCGCGCAGGATGGCGTTCAGCTGACGGCGACCGTCACGGGTGAAGACGGCGGGTTCGCGTTCTCGCGGGTCCCGGCTGGGGCCGTGTTGCACGTGAGTTCGGAAGGGCACGAGTCCCACCAGGAGCCGGTCGGCGAACGTGTGATCGTCGACGTCTCGCTTGAGCCCATCGTTGCGGAAGGTGTGGTGCTGGACGCCGGTGGTGATCCAATCCAGGGCGCGGTGGTTCGGTCTGGCAGCGATTTCACAGTTACCGGGGCTGACGGAGTCTTCGAGCTCGACGGCGTATCCGACGGTGCCCAGGTTAGGGTGACTGCGTCGGGTTACGGCGCGGTGGAAGCGACAGTGGCAGAAGGCCGGGTCGATCTTCCGTCGATGGAACGGCAGATGATCCGGGCGGTCTACGCCAACGTCAATCTCCTGAGCACGGATGGTGGGCTCGAAAGCCTGATCGAGATCGCCAACACGACCGAGATCAACGCCATCGTGATTGACGTCAAGGAAGGCGCGATTTTCTTCGACAGTGAGGTCGAATTCTTCAACGATGTCGGCACCGTCCGGCCAATCTTCGATATCGAAGAACTCATCTCGACATTGAAGGAATATGACATCTACGCTATCGCCCGCATGGTCGTTTTCCAGGATCCGATCGTGGCGAAGCAACGCCCGGATTTGGCCGTACTGGATACCGGTGGAGGTCTCTGGCTCAACGAACAGGGCGTTGCCTGGGTCAGTGCGTTCAACGAAGAACTCTGGGACGCCAACATCGAACTCGCCACGGAATTGATCGACCGCGGGTTCGACGAAGTGCAGTACGACTACGTGCGCTTCCCGAGTGATGGTGACCTGTCCACCGCCGACTTCGGCCGCGAGTACACCGCCGAAGCGCGCGAGGGCGCCATCACCGAGTTCATGCGCCGGAGTCACGAAGCCATTCGAGGTGCCGGCGGCGTGCTGGCCGCCGATCTGTTCGGGTTCGTCACGTTGATGGACGATGAGCAGTACATCGGACAGCGATACACCGCGCTCGAACCGCACCTCGACTACATCTGCATGATGATCTATCCGTCGCATTTCGAAGAAGGAAACATCGCATCGGCCGATGGGCACCCAAACGACTTCCCCTACGAGACGATCTACGAGAGTCTTCAGCGGGCGGCTAACCTGACACCGGGAGCCGAGCTCAAGTTCAGGCCGTGGTTGCAGGATTTCACCTACTGGGGAATGCGGGAATACACAGCGGAGGATGTCCGTGCCCAAATCGATGCGGCGGAGGATTTCGGCACCAGCGGCTGGATGCTTTGGGGTGATCCCTTCAACGTCACGATTGAAGCGCTTGCACCGGATGACGGCGGCTGATTGGTGGAGACTCCCCCATCTCGCCAGCTACTCGCCTTGACACAAGCTGACGCGCAACGATGCCATCGGATGCGATAAATCCTCCTGCATGGAAGGCATACTGGCGCCTGATGCGGCCGCATCAGTGGACCAAAAACGCGATCGTCCTCGCGGGAGTTGTGTTCAGCGGGCAGTCGCTGGAGCCGGCGCCTGCGTTGCGAGCGATCTGCACGATGATCGCGTTCTGCCTGGCAAGCAGTTCCGTGTACGTCTTCAACGACTGGCACGACCGATCGGAAGATCAGCGTCACCCGACCAAGCGATGGCGTCCGATTGCGGCCGGCCATGTAGCCCCCGGCGAGGCACTGCTGCTGTCAGCTGCGCTGGCCGTCATCGCCACCGTGATCGGACTTGCGGTTTCCTTCCCTGTCGCGGCGATTCTTCTTGCCTACATCGCACTCATGGCGATCTATACGATGGCGCTCCGGCAACTGGCGATCGTGGACATTCTCGTAATCGCTTTCGGATTCATCCTGCGGGCCTGGGCGGGCGCGGTGGCCGTGGACGTCCCGCTTTCGGGTTGGTTGATGGCCTGCACGCTCATGTTGGCGTTGCTGCTGGGACTGGGCAAACGCCGGCATGAGCTTCGCAGGTTGCGGTTCGAGGTTGAGGACCATCGACCTTCCCTTCAGGCCTATTCACGAATCAACATCGACGCAGCGATGGTGGTGGTCGCCGTGCTCACGGCCGGCATCTATGTTGGGTACACGCTCTCCGTTCCGTCCTACGGGCGGACATTGCCAATGGCACTCACGTTTCCCTTTGCCTTCGCGGGAATCGGCAGGTACCTGTACCTTGTGCTCCGGAAGAACCTGGGCGGGGCGCCGGAGATGTTGCTGATCACGGATCGCTGGCTGCTGCTGTCCGTGCTGACGTGGTCGGCGGCAGTGGCGATGGTCCTGGCCAGTTAGGCAGGTTCGATCACAATAGGTGATACGATCCGTAGCAAGTAGATGGTGTCGCCTGTATAATCAACGCATGGATGAATGCTGGAGTCCGGTCCCGGAAGTACGGCGCCGGCGTCCTGTTGGGAGGATTCATGATCATCGTTCGGCGCGGACGCCCGCGCGATCGGGCCCGCAATGCCCAGGAATTCAACGACCTCGTGAGATCTCTCATGTCGCCGCGTGGTGCGCGTGGCCAGGCGAGTACCGGTCCCTGGCGCCCACCCGTCGATGTGTACGAGACACCCGATCAGATCGCGATCGTGGCCGAGATCGCCGGCATGGAGCGCGAGGCGTTCGATGTCGTGATCGAAGGCGATGTGGTGTCGATTCGTGGCACCCGGCCGGACCCGAATGTGTGTGATGGGCGTGCGTTTCACGAGGCTCACATCGCCTACGGAGACTTCGCCGCCGATGTGTACATCGCGGCAACAGTGGATATCGAGCGCGCGGAAGCGACCTACGAGAATGGATTCCTGACCATATTCCTGCCACGAGTGCAGGGCCGCACCATCATCCCGATGGTGCCCCGCCCGTCGAATGGCAGCGAACGGAGTGACGCATGAGTGACTATGACGAGAAGACGAACGATCACGAGGACATATTCCCGGAGTCTGATAGCCCCGTCGTTGATGAACTGAATGAAAGCTCTGACGAGGTACCGGTCAACGACGATCCGGACGTCGAGGAACTTCCCCTGCTGCCGCTGCGTGGCACAGTCGTGCTTCCGACCACGTTGGTCCCGTTGGCGGCGGCCCAGGCGAGGTCCCTCCGCCTGATCGATGATGTGATGGCGGGAGATCGCAGGGTTGCCCTCGTCATGCAGAAGGATCCTGAGCTCGCTGAAGGGGCTGGACCTGACGACATCCTTGAAATCGGGACGGTCGCCAGCATCCACCAGATGATGCGCGTGCCCGACGGTTCGATGCGGCTGGCGGTCCAGGCAATCGAGCGGATGCGGGTGCTGGAGGTGACCCAGGAAGAGCCGTATCTGGTGGCGAGGGTGCAGCATCTGCCCGAGGAGGTTGACGACTCGGTCGAAACCAAGGCCCTGGGCCGGAACACGCTCGATCTCTTCCAGCGTCTGGTCGCGCTGGTTCCCCACTTGCCAGACGAGTTGGTGACGGCTGCTCTCAACGTGGACGACGATCCCCGGCGATTGGTGTACCTGGTGGCGTCCAACCTGCGGATGGAACCCACCGATCGCCAGGAACTGCTCGAAATCGATGCCGTACGCGACAAGCTGAAGACACTCAACGCCTTCCTGACGAAGGAACTCGACCTGCTCGAACTCGGCAAGAAGATCCAGACCGATGTCCAGGAAGAGATGAGCAAGTCGCAGCGGGAGTACTTCCTGCGCGAGCAACTGAAGGCGATTCAGAAGGAACTTGGCGAAAGCTCGGAAGCCGAAGCCGAGATCGAAGAGTTGCGGACCAAGATCGACGAAGCCAGCATGCCCGAGGAGGCCGACAAGGAAGCTCGCCGGGAGTTGGAGCGCCTCACCCGTCTGCCACCGGCCGCGGCCGAGTACGGGGTGATCAAGACCTATCTCGACTGGCTGACCTCTCTGCCCTGGAATCGGTCCACTGAGGGCGAGATCGACATTGCGCATACCCGGGAGATCCTGGATCAGGATCACTACGGGCTGGACAAGATCAAGGGCCGGATTCTGGAATACCTTGCAGTCCGTCAACTCAAGCAGCAGCAGGCCAATGCGCTGGCCGCCAGTGAGGATGAGCCGGAGCCGATCGTGCATCGCGAGCCCATCCTGTGCTTCGTCGGGCCTCCGGGTGTCGGCAAGACCAGCCTGGCGCAGTCGATCGCCCGCGCGCTCGGCCGCGAGATGACGCGAATGTCGCTCGGTGGTGTGCGCGACGAATCCGAAATCAGGGGTCACCGGCGCACGTACGTCGGTGCGATGCCGGGACGCATCATGCAGGCGATCCGGCGGGCCGGGGCAAACGATCCGGTGTTCGTCCTCGACGAAGTGGACAAGCTCGGGAACGACTGGCGGGGCGATCCTTCGTCAGCCTTGCTCGAAGTGCTCGATCCCGAGCAGAACAACACCTTCCGCGATCACTACCTCGATGTGGCGTTCGATCTCTCGAAGGTCATGTTCATCGCAACCGCGAATCTGCTTGATACCATTCCGGTTGCACTGCGCGACAGGATGGAGATCGTCGAGCTGAGTGGCTATACCGATGAAGACAAGCTGCAAATCGCCAAGCGGTACCTGGTGCCGAAGCAACTCAAGGCCAATGGGCTTGGCGGACGCGATATCTCGTGGTCGGATGAGGCGTTGATCGCGATCATCCAGCATCACACCCGGGAAGCCGGGGTGCGGAACATGGAACGTGAGATCGGATCGGTCTGCCGCAAGCTGGCCACTGCCGTGGCGGAAGGAAAAGAGGTTCCCACCGAGGTCGGTCGAGCGGAGGTTCGCGAATACCTGGGACGCCCGCGCTTCTTCTACGAGGAGCGGGCAGCCCGAACCTCGCAGCCCGGAGTATCCATCGGGGTCGGTGTGAACGCGGTCGGCGGTGACATCATGTTCATCGAGGCAACGCGAATGCCGGGCAAGGGATCGCTGACCGTGACCGGCCAGCTCGGAGACGTGATGCGTGAGTCGGCCACCGCCGCGCTGTCCTTCGTCCGATCGCGAGCCCGGGACTTAGCAATCGACCCTGACTTCTTCGCGTCGGCGGATATCCACCTCCACGTCCCGGCCGGGGCGATTCCCAAGGATGGGCCATCGGCCGGAACTGCGATGACGACCGCCCTGACATCGCTCCTGACCGGGGTTCCGGTGCGGGAGGATGTCGCGATGACCGGAGAAATCACCCTGCGCGGTCAGGTCCTGCCGGTTGGCGGAATCAAGGACAAGGCGCTGGCGGCGAGGCGGTCCGGTGTGACCACCTTCGTACTGCCGCGGCGAAACGAGCCTGACTTGGACGATCTGCCGAAGGAGCTCAAGGACGATATGGTGTTCGTGCTCGCGGACACTATGGACGATGTCCTCGAAGCGGCCATGCCGCAGGAATTCGTCGATCGCCGCAACCTGCACGCGACCGGCGAGGTCGTCGACCTGCGGGAGCCTGCCGCGGTATAGCCGACAAAATGTCGAACATGGAAACGGGGCCGGTGCGTCAGCGCACTGGCCCCGCTGTGCGTTCGGGCGTCAGGTGATCAGGACCGTTGCCCGGATCGCGTCCACAAAGCCCTGGAAAATCGCGGCGTGCTCGGGCCGGTGCCCCGAGAGACCTTCGGGGTGCCACTGGACGCCGACTCCATAGGTCATGCCTGGATGCCAGAGCCCTTCGATGACGCCGTCATCGGCTGCCGCGATGACGGTGAGGTCGATCCCGGGATCCTTCACCGCCTGGTGGTGAAAGGTGTTCACCTCGATCGTCTGCTGCCGGACCGCATCGAACAGGGGGTTACCCTCGTTGATGCGGACCTCATGGCTGACATCGCCTCGCTTCTTCTGTTGGTTGTACTGCTGGTGTTCGAGCGAATCGGGCAGTTCCGACGGGATGTCCTGGTAGAGGGTTCCTCCCATGGCGACAGCCATTACCTGGATGCCGCGGCAGATGCAGAGGGTTGGCAGGTCAAGATCGACCGCCGTGCGATAGGCAGAGAGTTCGAATGCGTCGCGATCCGGATCGATCCCGTAGGTTGTTTCGTGGACCCTGGTATCGCCGTACCGAGTGGGATCGACATCGCTGCCACCGCTGAGCAGGAGGCCATCGAGGCGTTCGAGCATGGCGAGGGCATCGTCCGAATCGGTGGGAAGGATCACGGGAATGCCGCCTGCACTGCGAACCGAATCGACGTAGCTGCGTGAGAGGAGATATCGGTCGGTAAGCCCACGCCCCGAGTCGTCGGGACTGGTAGAGGGAGTGATGCCGATGAGTGGATTCATGGATACCTCGCAGGAAAGGGAATAACGGCTGGAAGACAGCGCGCGTGGACCCGGTCAGGCCGATTTTCGGACAGGTGTGACACTCCGGCAAGGATGTTCGAGATTCGTCCTGATTTTTCCTTGACACGCCCGGAGGGGCCGACTACTATTCGTGAGCCCTCGGGAACGAGGGCAATCTTGTGAGCCGGGACAAGCGCCCGAACACACTCGCAAGCCACCTTGACAAGTGGAGCACTGCACGGCCCTGGGAGACGGGGGCGGACCTGGTG
>CAZSUN010000088.1:0-16616 GCA_964610045.1 uncultured Sphaerobacteraceae bacterium | reverse complement strand
GGGCCGATCGGCCCCTACGAAGGGCGATTCGGCAAAGATCCGGCATGCCTCCCCTTGAGAGTTCCCAACCTGGGAAGTGGAACCGCCCGCCCGCCCGTACGACGAATCGCCGGAACGGGGCAACTGGCAGACTCCGCATCCGAAGCTGCGTTCGGGAGCGGAAGCGGCCCTGGCATCTCGATGCATCGATTCCTCAGATCAGGGTGTGGCGGTGTGTACCCGCGCCTACCGTCCTGCCCATCTGACCGATGGACTTATAGCGATATATCGCTTAGTATCGCTTCAAGAGTATCCACGTTTGCCGCCATGCCGCAAAGGACCACGCCGATAGACACCAGGACCACCTTCTCACCCAACGGATCGCGCCATCGCGGACCGGACCGCTCGCCAGCCAAACCTCCAACCGGTTCGCCATCGCCGAGACGCCGGATCAGCGCGGGCGCCATCGCAAACGGTATTCGCGAGACCTGGGCTGGCGTCGTCCGCGTCCTTCAGCTCGTCTGGGCCACCTCACGATCGCTCACCTCCGGTCTCGCTGCGACCAACCTGCTCCAAAGCGTTATCCCGGTCATCCAGGTCTGGCTCGCCGGGCAACTGATCGACTCCGTGGTTGATGGCTACAACGCGGGAGGCGACAGCGAGCACGTACGTCATGTCATCTTCCTGGCCATCCTCCAGCTCCTGATTTTCCTGTGCTCCAGCATGCTCCAGGCGGTCGGCAACATCAGCCAGCAGCTGTTGCAGGAGCGGGTCGCGATCCACGTCCAGACACAGATCATGCAGCACGCGAATTCGCTCGACCTGGCGGATTTCGAAAATGCCACCTACTACGACCAACTGCAGGAAGCGGAGCGGGAAGCCCAAAGGCGGCCGGTCCAGATGGTGTCGCAGGTATTCGGCCTGATCCGCTCATTGATCACCTTCGGCTCGATGATCGCGCTGCTGGCCAGCCTCTCCTGGTGGATCGCGGCGCTGACCCTGCTCTCCCCGATTCCAGCCTTCATCTCCGACTCCCGCTACGGCTGGTGGGGCTTCCAGATGATGCGGCGGCAGTCACCGGTGCGCCGGGCGATGAACTACCTTTCGTCGCTGATGACCACCGACCAGTACGTAAAGGAAGTCAAGCTCTTCACCGCCGGGGATCACTTCATCGACCGCTACCAGACGATCGCGACCGACTACTACACGGAAACGAAACGCCTGGTGGTCAATCGGTACCTGGCCGGTTTCGGCTGGGGTTCGCTGACGACCCTGGCATCGTCCGGAACCTTCCTCTACGTCGCCTGGCTGGCGATCAAGGGTCAGGTCACGCTGGGGGCGCTGACGGTGTACACGCAGGCTGCGAACCAGATCCAGGGTTCGTTCCAGGGCATCCTCGGCGGGTTGCAGGGCATCTACGAAAATGGACTCTACCTGTCGACCCTCAAGGACCTGATGGAGCGGCAGCCGGCCATCGCCGCCCCGGAGGTCCCGGTGCCAGTCACGATTCCCTTCACCCGGGGCATCGAGTTCCGGAACGTCAGCTATCACTATCCGGACCGACCGGTGGCGGCGCTGCAGAATGTCTCGTTCACGATCGCACCAGGCGAGACGATCGCGCTGGTCGGACAGAACGGCGCCGGGAAATCGACCATCGTGAAGCTCCTGGGACGGCTCTACGATCCCGACGAAGGGCAAATCCTGATCAACGGTGTCGATATCCGCGACTACGATCCTGTGGAACTCCGCGAGCAGATCGGGGTGATGTTCCAGGACTACGCGACCTACCAGTTCAGCGCCAGCGACAATATCGGGATCGGCAATGTGGACCATCTCGCCGACGAGGCGCTAATCCACGACGCAGCGAACCGGGCCGGGGCCGACTCCGTGATCGCGCGCCTGCCGAAGGGGTACCAGACGGTGCTCGGCAAGTGGTTCGAGGGTGGCCACCAGCTTTCAGGCGGCGAGTGGCAGAAGGTGGCGCTCGCCCGCGCCTTCATGCGCGACGCCCAGATCCTGATCCTCGATGAACCGACGGCCGCACTCGACGCCCGCGCCGAGTACGACCTGTTCAGCCGCATCCAGGAACTGACTGAGGGCCGGATCGCGATCTACATCTCGCACCGCTTCTCGACGGCGCGGATGGCCGACCGGATCTTCGTGCTGGAGCACGGTCGCCTCACCGCCGAAGGCACCCACGAGGATCTGATGCTCCAGGGCGGCATGTACGCCGACCTCTTCGAACTCCAGGCGGCCAGCTACCGGTGAGAGAGGAGTGAGAAAAGAGGAAACAGAAAGGAGAAAACAGACGAGGGTAGGATAGTCGTCGACGTCACGTCCTCCCGGGAGCGGGGTGTGCGCCGCGCGCCGCAGGAATACAACAATTCGGGAATTACGACCAATGGTCCGATTTCCGCGTGACGGCGGGGATATCGGACGCATGGTTTACTGCGGGATTTCCTGTGGATCGATCATGCGATACCTCAGGAAATCGAACGATACCGCAGGGGCGGCACCGCTCTCCACCCTCAATGAACCGCTCAGGCTGGATGATGTGCGCCAAGGATCGGTAGCCGCTCAATGATTTCCAGCTTTGGGCGGGTTCTCTGTGAAGCAAGTCTCACCAGGCTAGGCAAACCCAACCACTTCTGGCGGATCAAGACCCCAGGCAATCACCACTGAAGTAGGCACCTCAACCTCACGATTCTGGCCAGGTCGCCACACCAGGTACACCCCAAGATCCGACTCGGCGCTCAAGTTTGGCTGAACCAGGAACGGGTCAGCCGCGTCAACGTCCACAAACGTTCCGATTCCGATTTCACGGGCGTGAGTCGCTAGGACCTCAAGCGATGGCGAGATGTTTTCGGGCAGAACGAAATCCAAGCGGGAGTCGGGAGAAACCCAATCCGACGCAACTTCATAATCCTGCATCTGGGCTGCTTCCAGAACGCCTTGAACGGCGATCCACTCTTCTGGATCGATTTCCCGCAACCCATAGTTGAACTGAATCGGCTCGCCGACAGCTTGATCCTGACTCATGTTGCCCTCCTCGGTAGTCTCCCAAGTCCCAGACACGTCGCAGACCAAAACGTCTTGACAGCGTTCAGCTTCGCGACCTTGTCACCGTTCTCCAATGCTGGATTGGCGATGTAGCTTTGCCTGGCTTGGAAGAGGGCGTCCATTGGCTGCAACTTCTGAACTATGATGTTCTTCCAGAAGAGGTGATGGAGCGGACTGCCAAACAAGTGTGGAGGGAACCCTTGCTCCTCAATGAGTTCCGGATCGTACCGGAACTGTTCGTACTTCTCGACGTAGTGCATTCCGGTAAACCCGACAATTGCGTTTGCACCGCGATTGAGCAAGGCCAGGGCTATTGAATTGGTAGCGTTGCGCGCGTCGATCAATTCCTTGACCTGCATCGCAGCCCGTGAAGTGAGCCCTCCCCAACAAGCGGCAGCAAACACGACTCCGCGTGACGGACTCGTGCCGCCAGCCACGTCGAAATTCACAGCCACAGTACCGTCTGCCCCGGTCAGAAACGTGTCCGCGAACGGCTGACCGTGAAGAACCAGGTAGAGACGCTCAGCCGCGAGATCCTGATCGTCAAGATCCACGCTGTCCGTACTGCCGTCAGCCGCCATTGGTGGAGAAACGCCCATCTTTTCGAAAGCATCCGCCAGCAGGAACCGTTCGAAGATGCCGTCGGCAAACGGACAGTCATCGCTACGAACTCCCGCAACGCGCGGATTAATCGTATCGAATGTTGGTGCGTCGCCAAGAATACCCCCCACTTTGGGAGGAATTGGGATTCTTGATACCGGCAACTCAGCCAACCGATCATCGTCAGTATCACCATAAAGATCGTCAGTCCACACTTGCCAAAGATCGGCGTCCCCCCATTTCTTGGGTTCACTCGGGTTTTCTTCAAGGAGATAATTCCAGGTATATGTCGTCATATTCTGTGAGGGGATCGCCTCATAATCACCAAGCAATACAACTCCGTTTATTTCGTGACCACCCTGCGACAGGTTCTGTATTCTTTCCCGAACCAGTTCGGCAGCATCATCCACACTTGCCTGGCCACCCGGAAGCTTAAGCAGGCGATCACCAAAAAGGGAGCCTACGTAATCGATCCTGTTTTCCTTCATTCCAGTCGTATTAATTTGATCAAACCTATCGATCGCCTCTGGAGTCGTCACAAACAGGACGTCGCTCAGGTGGTCGTACGATAACGGTGACACACCACTCATGATTCGCACTCCACATCGCGGGCCTGACCCGCCACTACACCCGTCCGTTCACCGGAATGCACCTGTGATCCCCATTTGCCCCCTCGGCTCCACTATACGTCCGGCTGTCAATTGCAAAAGACCGCCATTGTTCCGTCTTTGCGCCACTTCCAATATCTCTTTTCCATGGCTCCTGACACTAGACCGATGAGATTGCGAATTCTCCAACTGACGCTACAATGGGCGATACCGGGTCATAATCGTTCGTTCGCGGCATTCTCGCTGAGAGGCTCTCGTCATGCGTCGATCGTTTTCAATCCTGACCGGACTCCTCCTGATCATCGCGGCGACGGCTTTTGCCATACCTGCAACCACGTCGCAGGATGCCGTTCCTGCGGTCAACCTTGTGCCGGATTCGGCGACCTACGCACCGATTGACGGCCTAACCATCGAAGGGTTCACCATCGTTTCCCAGCCGGTCGATCCGGCCACCGAGAATCCGGCGGCAGAGGCGACGCCTGGAACACGCTCATCGGCGTCCATGGTGCTCCAGCACATCACCATTGATCCCCACACCATGTATCCAAACTCCGAACATCCTCATGGAGGTGGGTATCTCCTTACAGTTGTCTCCGGTGCGATTTGCTTCACACAGGGCATGTACCTCCAGCCTGCCTCCATGGTGGCAGTACACGCGGTCGCCACAAGCACCATCCCGACCGATTGCGCCGCAACGGCTCAGGACTGCGACAGCGATGAAGGGTGCGTACTGCAAGACGATGACGTGGTCTACCTGCCTGCCGGGAGCACGGTTGCGCAATCCGATTCAACCTGGCACTGGTACGGCAACGTTGACGATGTTCCCGCCGTCGTCGTGCTGTCGGGTTACGCCTATGATCCTCCCGCTCTCCCATGCGGTGGGAGTTGTTGGCGCTGGTGATGCTCTCCATCTCGTTGAGACGGCGGAGGCATGGTCAACCTCCACTCAGGAGGCATGGCGCAAATCAAAGCCCGTCCCGACGTGCTGGTTCCGATAGTGAAGGGAGGCCAATCAGGAATGCGCCGGTCTTTGCGAGGTTCGACTAGAAGGAAAGGAGCTGTAGTGTCCCATCAAGTTCATCTTTCTGGAACTCGCATCGTCCGAGGTACGGTCGCCACACTGTTGGCCGCACCTATGGCTGTTGGGAGCCCTGCGCTTGCCAGCAAAGTCAGCGCAATGTCCTTGAACAACACGGGAGCGGTGGAAACATTTACCAATCACGGTCATCAAGCAAAAGTCGCGTACCAGAATCCGACGCGGTACCGAGACGTAACCTAAAGCCCTGCGTTGGTGGATGCTGGAGAGGCTGAATCGCCCGCCATACCCCGAATCGCGGGTGTGGAAGCGACCTGAACCAGGGTCGAAAGACTGGGCGCGAACAACGCTCCGTCATCGGGGGGAGCTGGAGCGATGCCGAGTCGCTCCAGCTCTCCCTGCATCGCCCGGTCTGCAACCGGCGTTCGCGGGCAGTGGTGGGAATCCCTCCACTGCTGGGCACCAGCGATGAGCGACAGACCCAGCGATTCACGTTGCTCCGACACCTCAACCAGCGCCAGCGTCTCCAGGCAATCGACCAAGAAGTGCGTGGCGCCAGCTTCCTCGAGTTCGAGCATTGACGCGACAAGGTGCTCGCGCGCCTCGTCGCGCCGCCCAAGATCGTAGGCGATTCTCCCGTGCTCCAGAAGGCCAAGGGAAATGCCCACTCGATCTCCGTGTTGCCGGAATCCATCGAGTGCCATGTCGATCTGGGCTTGAGCCTCTGTAAGCCGGTCCTGGTAGCGATCCAGTGATCCCAGCCAAAGGGCGAGATAGGCACACGCAGACGGATCGGTATTCGCCACCGCGATATGCCAAGCCTCGTCCAGAGCCAGCCTCGCCGCGTCGAACGCGTCTTCACCGATCGCAATTCGACCCAAACTGAGCAGAGTGGTACCAACACCGCGATCCCAACCCCGCTCCCGGCAGACCGCCAGGGTCTTCTCGAAGTTCCTGCGAGCAGAACTTGCGTCACCCGTGCTCCACTGCGCCAGGCCAAGCCCGGACATTGCCCCACATGCACCAAACTCATCGCCAATGCCAACCAGGATGGCGAGACTCGATTCGAATGCCGAGAGGGCCGTCGGGTAGTCGGCTAGGTCGATGGCGATATTGCCTTGGCGGAGCAACGCCCGGGCACGTTCGGGTGTCACCGCCTCCGGCCCCAATGCCAGGGCGCGATCCAACCAGCCTTGCGCCTCTCGCAGGCGGCCACTTGTCGCCAGGTAATTCCAGAGGGCGCTGGCGGCTCGCTGGCTCGAAGAGGCGTCGCCCTGTCCAATTGACCAAGTGAGAGCTGCCTGGAGATTGGCGTCATCCTCGCGCAAGCGCTTCATCCAGACCGCCTGATCGGGTCCGGTCAGCCCCTCATCCCCCTGTTCGGCGAAACCTAGGAACCAGGCAGCATGGAAGTCGCGTATGGCTTCCTCGTCAGCGCTTTCGGCCATCCGCTCCAGCGCGAATTCGCGGATCGTCTCCAGCATCACGAAGCGAGTTTCGCCAGAAACGCCCGTGACCCGCTGGATGAGGCTGCGGCCGACGAGGGCCGAAAGCTGGTCGAGGGTGGCGATGTCATCACCGTCCCCAATCACGGCCGCAGCAGCTTCGCGGGTGGCCCCGCCCGCGAACACCGCGAACCGCCGGAACGTCTCCCGCTCGCCATCCGAGAGCAGGTCGTGACTCCAGGCGATCGTCGCCCGTACCGTCTGGTGCCGGGTGGGAAGCGTGCGAGCGCCACCGGTCAGGAGATCCAGCCGACGCCCGAGCATCGTCGCGAGGTCGGACGGTGACAGCACGTTCATGCGACCGGCAGCGAGTTCCAACGCCAGGGGCAACCCATCGAGCCGGACGCAGATGTCCGCTATGGCTGGCGCGTTGTCGCCATCAAGCTGGAACTCCGGCTCGATGGCGTTGGCACGATCGACGAAGAGGCGGACAGCCGGGCTGTGGCCGGCTGATTCGGCCGACAACTGGCGCGAGATCACCGGCAGCGCGAGCGGCTTGATCCGGTAGGCGCGCTCGCCGGCGATCTGCAATGGCGAGCGACTGGTCGCGAGCACCATCAGCCCAGGACACCGTTCGAGCAGGGCGGCGATGTCCGGAACCGCATCGAGCAGGTGCTCCATGTTGTCGAGCACGGCCAGCACCTGCCTGCCTTGGAGGTGCCGGACAACCAGCTCGACCGGCGAGCGGCCCGAGGAGTCGCGGATGTCGAAGGCGGCAACGATCGCTGGAAGCACCTGCGACGGTGCGTTGAGCGCGGCCAGGGCGGCGAACGCCACACCATCCTCGAAATGTGAGCGGGCCGCGGTCGCCAGTTCGATCGCGAGCCGCGTCTTGCCGACGCCACCAGGACCGGTCAGCGTCACCAAACGCACATCACCACCGGGTTGCAGCATGGCGCCGATGGCGCGACGTTCATCGTCCCGTCCGATAAGCGATGTCAGCGGCGCCGGCAGGGCAACCGGCTCGAACCGGGGAGCCGGATTGGCAGCCTCCCGCAGCGCCGCCACGGACGCCACATCGAGCGCCAGCGCCTCAGCCAGCAGGCGCACCGTCTCCGGGTGCGGCCGCTGCTTCAGACCCCGTTCGAGGTCGCTGATGCCGCGCACGCTCAACCCCGACCGCTCGGCCAGCGCCTCCTGGGTCATACCGGCCGCTTGCCGGTATCGCCGTATCTGGTCTCCGAACCCCTCGACGCCCATGAGCCGCTCCGGACGTGCAACTGCCAAATGATCCCTGGCCCCGTGCCGACATCCTAACGATCCCGCTCCCTCACCGCAACACCCACGCCACGCGACCGCGTGGGTGTCGCGTGGGTTCCGCGTGTGGGATCGGCATACCGCCAGGCAGAAGCTGGAACCAGGTCGAAACCACGGTTCGCCCGAACCGAAACGACCTGGAAAGGAGGAGACCTTCGCAACGGGTCCGGAACGTCAACCGTCTGGCACGTCGATTGGAGGCGCAGGATGCCCTTCATCCCCTGGATCACCGCACTCGTCTGTGTCGTACCCGCCGCGCTGCTGGAGCTGTTCGCTCGCCTCGTCGATACGGCCAGGCCATGACCGCTTTCCCTCTCGATCCCACGCATGACAGGAGTCACACCATGACACACACCAACCCCGTCTCCCACCCCTGGCGATTGATCGCCCTACTCGTGGTCGCCATCCTCAGCCTCTCGCTGGTGAACCCCGGCGCCAGGGCCCAGAACGTTCCGGCCAGCGCGCTCGCTTCGCAATTCTTCAACGCGGTGAGTGGCGAGGCTCCCGCCTACATGCTGAGCACCAACGCCGTCCTGCACTCGCCCGAAGGTACCTACACCGGTGTCACCGGTCCGGCACAATTCGGTGAAGGACTCGCGGCGGCGTTCTCCGATGTGCGGTTCACCGTCCAGTCGACTGCCGAAGCCGCTGATGGTTGGGTGATCGCCGCATTCGCGCTGACCGGGATCAACACGGGCAGCTACCGCGGCCTTGCCGCCAACTGCGCCGGGGTGTCCGTTCCGGGTGTGGCGCTGCTGCGGCTCTCCGATGAGTCGATCGTGTCCCCTGCCTGGGAGTCGCTCCCGCGGGATCAGCGGAACAGCTTCCCCGTGTACGAGACCGTCACCCTGGTCACCGAGCAGTGGGTCAACTACGACGCGGATGCGCTCGCCAGCCAGATCGCGACCTTCAACGCCTTCGACCCGAATACCCGTCCAGGTTGCTCGGATCACGTCTTCGACACCAGCGACATCGAGTCGGCCGATGCGCCGACGCCAGAACCTGCGCCGTCCTGCATCACGGCCAACGAGTGCGCGCTGCCCTACTAGCGGCCACCGGGAGGGAGCCGTCAACGCCCCCTCCCACCACTCATGCCGAAGGAGCTTCCCATGTATCCACGCCAATTCCATAGCCTGGGTCACCTCACACGCAGCTGGCTGCTCGCCGTCGTCGTCATGCTCGGAATGGCCGCGAGCATGATCCTGCCGGCAACCGCCCAACCCCTGGCCAATTCCCCCACGGCCGCCCAGTTCTTCAACGCGGTCGAGTCCGGTTCGCTGATGGCCAGTGCATCCGGCGCAACCGTTCTCCACACCCCGCTCGGCGACTTCGTCGGGGCCAGCGGTCCGGAACAGTTCGGTGCTGAACTCCATCAGACATTCTCGGATGTCGAATTCTCGACCCAGTCGATCGAGACCGTCGAGCACCTGGTGATCGTCCGGTTCACGATGACCGCCATCCAGACGGGCACCTTCAACGGCCTGGAAGCCAATTGCGCGGGCATCGCCGTCCCGGGGGTAATCGTTCTGCGGTTCGGTAACCGGATGAACGTCAATCAGAATCCGGATTCCGAAGCGGCGCCCTCAACCCTTGACCCGGCGTATTCGATGGACGCGTACGTAACCGAGCAGTGGCTGGGTTACGACACGGGGCAGATCGCCAGTCAGATAGCGACATTCAACGCGCTCGACGCGACCGTCCGGCCTGGCTGCGACGACTGGTCATCCAGCCTGCCGGTCGCGCCGGACTCCGGATCGGAGGACCCGCTCCTGCCCCCGGCCACCGACGAGCCGGTGCAGTGGGAGAACCCCTACTAATCCAACCTCCGGGGGGCGGCACGCCATCGCCGCCTCCCCTCGCTCAACCTTCCTTCACTTCTCCTGAAAGGACACTCCTGTGACAACCACATCAACCGCCCAGTCATCTCCCCGGCCCCTGGCCTCCTTCACAGCCGTGCTCAATGCCGTCCTGATCCTGCTGGTCGCCCTGATCCCACAGTTCGCCACTGCCGCCAGCGTCGTCCAGACTCCGTATCCCGCCCTTCTCTCCGCCCGCATCGTCTCCCCGCAAACCGGGTTGTTCACGATCCACGGCGAAGGATTCAGCCCCGGCGGCTCGGTCTACGTCAGCGTGGTTGGCAACGGCAACGATTCGACGGGCGCTTCCCAGAGTTTCTGGACCGTGGCGACCAGCGCCGTGTACGGACCGAACGGCAGCCAGGACCCCGCCAACGGCTATGTCGCGGCCGGCGTCATCGACGAACAGATCAGCGTGACCGGTGAAACCGTCTTCGGGCCGAACGGCAGCCAGGATCCTGCCAACGGGTACCGCGAAGCCAGCGACGTCACCTGCCTTGGCCACTTCGACGTGCAGGCCTATGACAACGACTCGCACACCTGGAGCAACCAGGTCAGTATCACGCTCTCCTGCTAATCCATCGCTGTCCGGGCTGGCCACAATCTGCCCTCAGCCATCAGCCCGGACTACCTCGTACTGGAACGGCTTCAGGACTCCTCTCCTGGAGCCGTTCCTGCGTGCAACGGGTGTAGCATGGAGTCCTGACGATGTGGACAAGGGTGTCCCCCGACGGCGTAACGATCGAGGACCTGATGACCAACCGCGACGACCAGATCCGGCAGTTCCACGCGAACGCCCTTGCCCTGCTCGAAGATGACAGCGAGGAGAATCGCCACCGGATCGCGATCATGTTGCGCGAACTCGCCCTGCAACCGGACATCCTGCCCGACATCGATCTCGAACGGCTCCACGACACCGGCTCAACCGCGACGATCCTGCATCAGGGCGAGGATGGCCGCGGCGCGCTGATGCTGCTCCGCTTGCCCGACGACGCTCCCACCCCGATTCACAACCACAACACCTGGGGCGTCGCGGTCGTCATCCAGGGCACCAATCACTACTGGCGCTGGGTCCGCACCGACGATCTGTCCGACCCGAACCACGCCGCCCTTGAACTCGCCGGGGACTTCGAGCACGGTCCGGGCGAGTACGTCATCTGGGGCGACCCGCCGGACGACCTCCACGCGCAACAGGGCGTAAACGGGGAGGCCTACGAATTCGTGTTCTTCGGGCGGAACCCGAACCTGCAACCGCGCGCCTATTTCGACCCCGAAACCGGTGCGATCACCTACGCTTCGGCGGTCGATACTGGCGCGATGCGTTAGCAGGCGATCAGGCGTCCGCCAGGCGGAACATGGAATCGAGCGACGCGACATCCTCCGGTTGCGAGTGCTCCCACGTGGCCAGCTTGCGCAGGCTCGTAGGGGTCACTCCGAAGGCGCGGCGGAATTCCCGGCTGAAGTGGGCCTGGGAGCTGAAGCCGACCGACTGCGAGAGCGACGCCATCGACCGCGGATCGTGCGCCAGCAGCAGGCGCCGGGCCGCGCGCAAGCGGCGATCGCGGACGAAGCGGTGGACACCGCCACGCGGCTGGAACAGCCGGTAGAGGACCGACCGGGAGAGCCCGAACTCGTCGCAGATAGTTTCCGGCCCCAGCGAGGTGTCCGAGAGCCGTTCTTCGATGAACCGCTCGATCCGGCGACGCTGGGCATGTTCGATGCTCGATGTCACCGGATCGAGTCCGGGGTCAGCGGAATGGATGCAGCCGATTGCGAGCGAGATGATGCTCTGGTCGAGGTACGGCATGATCGCCGCCGGCCATTCGTTCGCCCGGATCAGGTCGAGCAGGGTTTGGGAGAAGATGCGAGCCATGGGGTTCCGCACGACGGTGCCGTGAAGCCGCCAGAATCCCGGCGATTCGCTGTCGACCACGTCGCGCGACAGGTAGAGCGCGGCAGATTCGCCATCGGTCGCCAGGGAGTCCTCCGCCTGGGCCATGTCGACGACCTGGACGTCACCCGGCTGCAGCACGAACTCCGACCCGTTGGCGCGGACGACACGCGATCCGGAGACCTGGAGGAACAGGCCGTAACGGTCGATGTCATCCCGGCGGAGTTGCTGCGGTCCACGCTCGAATCGCTGCGCGCTGATCGTCGCGGCGGTGAGCATGGCGGCCTGGAGGGGGATGGCCTGGAGGGAGGTCAGGAACCTCTCGCCCTCCACCATTTCGAGCCCGATCCGGAACGTGGGCGCGGCCACGCCGCGCCAGGCATCGACCGCATCGTTGGGCGGCAGGGTACGCGAATCGAAGACGGTAATCGGGCGAATGACGTGGTGCACGACGCCACTCCGGATACGTTTCGCGACAGTTGGCAGGGACCCTTTTCCAGCATACGGCATTTATTGCCAATCCGGATGGCAGACCATCAGGCCGTTCGCCGTCGCTCCTCCAGCCGGAGGTACTTCCGCATCACGTCCTGCAGGCGATCCAGCGGAATGGCATGGCTGGTCTGGTAATTCGCACCGGTCATGGTGGTGGCCATGCAGAGCGCGTTGACGATCGCTTCCTGGGTCGCCTCGGCGACTGCTTCGAACAGCGGTGTGATGGCGTCACTCGGGAGCATGCGGACCGGCACCGGTTCGGTCGCGCCGCGGGGATCGACCCCCTCGTTACCGGTCGAGAAGGCGAGGAACAGGTCGCCGCTGCCGTTGTCACCGTTGCCGCCAACCCTGGCCACGCCGATGGTGGCGCGTTGGGCCAGTCGCTTGCACTGGCCCGGCAGCAGCGGCGCGTCGGTGGCGACGATGACGATGATCGACCCGTCGTCACGCGATGAGCGGGTGGTGCCAGGGACCTCCTCCAGCGGGATCTCCCGGCCCACCGGCACTCCATCGATATGGAGGTGGCGCCGCCAGCCATAGTTCGCCTGGGTGAGGACGCCGACCGTCCAGCCGCCCCGATCGGCCGGCAGGACGCGTGATGAGGTGCCGGTTCCGCCCTTGAACTCGTGGCATTTCATGCCGGTGCCGCCACCGGTACACCCTTCCGCCACCGGCCCGCTCGCCGCCGACTCCATCGCCGATATCACATGCTCGGGCCGCACGTGAAACCCGTTGATGTCGTTGAGGGAGAGGTCGCTGGTCTCGGCCACAATCGGCAGGCGCCAGGGCATCACCCCGGGTCCGGTCCACTGCGAGAGGTCCCAGGCGATCAGGGCATCGCGCACCACGCCAACGCTGTGGGTGTTGGTGATCCCGATCGCGGTCGACAGGAGCCCGGCTTCCTCGATCCAGGCGGTCCCGGTCATCTCACCAGCCCCGTTCAGCCGGTGATATCCCGCGAACACCGGGTTGGCGTAGGGGTCGTCACGCGGGATCACGACGGTGACTCCGGTCCGGATCGGACCGTCGCCAGTCACCAATGGACCCTCGCCCTCGATCAGCGTGGTCATGCCGACACGCACCCCGGCGACATCGGTAATCGCGTTCCACCTGCCGGTTGGCAGGTCACCGATCCTGATGCCAAGGTCCCTCGCCCGGACGCGCTCGGTGACCGGAGAACCGCTCGTCATGTTCATTCCTTCGCCATCCGGGAGATCGCCAGCTCTGCACCGGGAAGTCTGCCCAGCAAGCCTGCCAAACGCAAGCCTTTCCCCATTTCGTGCGCCAGGCAATGCCGGGTTTTGCCCAAACGTCCCAAGAGTTTGCCGATTTGTACCAAATCATGTACGGCACTAAGCATCACAAGCCTCATGTATTGACATTTTCTCATCCTGGTGACACTCTCAGGAAGGTTCTAGCGACGATTTGTCCATGCTTGCATCACATCAAGGATTGAGGGCGGGATTCGTCCCGCGAATGGATCGTCATGCAGACTCCGTTGAACCCTTCAAACAGACGGACCGGGCTGCCGCGTGACATGCGGGCCGGCAGGAGACGATACACCCTGGCGTTGTCGCTGCTGACGGTCCTCATCACCTCCATCGCCGTGCTGCCAGCAGTGGTTGCCCAGGATCTCGCCACGCCAATCGTCGATTTCAGCAGCGAGTCGCTGCCGGGCAACTGGCCCCTGACCTGCACTGCACCGGCCGCGCCGGTAACGCCTGGACGCACCGCTGCCGTCTCCTGCGCGATGCCGGACGCCGCCTGGAGCCAGCGTGGCAGCCAACCCACCGCATTCGCCACCGTCGATCCCGGCAGCAATGTGGCAATCGACGCCGCGACGTTCACCATCCTCGTCCTGGTTCCCTGCAGCGCGGGCGACGGCCGAACCAGCGTGACGATCGAGATCGTGGCGAATCTTGGCCACGGGATCGAACTGCGGCGTGACGTGGCAATACCGATTGATTCCACCGTGGGGGAGTCGCCACCGCTCCTGACCATCGGTCATGTGAAGGTTGGCCAGGCAGTTTGGGATGGAGTCTCGTACCAGCCAGCCAGTGGCGTCCTCTCGCTTTCGGTCTCGCAGGCCACAACCTCCTGCGGGAAAACCTGGTGGACCGTGCAACTCCGATCGGCGAGCGTCAGCAGCCAGCGCGGTTCGTTCGATGCTTCAGTCGCCATCACCGGTGGAACCATCGATGACAGTGACACCACCAGCTCGATACCCGCCACCAATGGACCCTCGATCGCCAGCGGTCAGGGCAACGCGTCGATCGTGATCCTGTTCGACCTCACGCTGCCGGCATCAGCGCCAGTTGGCGCCTACCAGGGAAACCTGGAGATCGAACTTGTGCCGCAATTTGAACCCGTGTCGTAAAGGAGGCATATCCGGGGCTTCTTCGAGCACGTCGCATTTCCTGTCGTAGAGGACACCCTGCATGATTCAACGTTCATTTCTCCGGCGCGTGTTTCCGCTCCTCGCCCTGATCCTGCTGGGCACTCCCGTCAACGCGCAGGCCCAGACCGACATCGACTTCTCGATCTATGCCGCCGCGCCGTCCGGCATCTGCTCGGTCACGTCGACGGCGATCGGCCAAATCTTCGCAACCTGGAACACGACCAACGCCGCGATAGGATTCTGGGAACCCATGTCTTCATCGGGCGCTTTCACCCTGACGTTCCGCTCGACCGGCGCACCTGGCGACCGCGACTGCTACGCCACCGGGTCCAACACTCCATTCACCAACGGCAGCGTCACCTTCCTGGGCGCCAACAATCTGTCGCTTACGTCGAGTGGTTCGCCTGTCTACATCGGCGGCGAAACCACGCGCGCAATCAACCTGTCGATCCGGGACATCCCGAATACCCCGACGACGACTTCGCTGGCATTCGACCTGAGGTGGTTCATCAATGGGGTCCCCAACTACAACGCCCCGATCGATGTCTACACATCCACCCTCACGATCACGCTGAGCAACACATCAATTTAGGCGGTGGCGACGTCCCCATGCGTGGGGACGCCTTGTCCCCACGCGTGAAGGTGGCCAGCCCATGGCAAAACTGCTCCTGTTGCTGTTGACGTTGCTGACATCCGGCTTCCCCGGGACCGGAGGCGCGCAGGATGCCGCGACACCACCGCCGGAGAACAGTCCACAATCCCCGGTGTTCGCGATCCAGTCGAACCCGTCGACTCCCGACGGGTACTTCGCGGTCACCCTCGAACCCGGGGCCACCGCGTCCCTTGTCGCACAGGTGGTTACCCTCAACTCGATACCACTCACCCTGCGCGCCTACGCCACCAACGCCATCAGTCTCGCCAACGGCGGGTTCGGCGCGGGCCTGGACACCGATGAGGTGATACCCCCCGCCACCTGGATCTCGTTTCCTGCCCAAACCTTCGATCTCGGTTCAACCGATTTCCTCGACATTCCCTTCACGGTCACCGCGCCGGCCGATGCCCCGCCCGGTCAATACGTGGCGGCGCTGATCGCGCAAACCGATGAGCCGCTGGAGGTCGAGGGCGGCAGCTTTCTGAACCAGATCATTCGCAGCTCGATCCCGGTGATGGTCACCGTGCCGGGTCCTGTTACTCCATCGTTCACGATCGGAACCCCGATCGTGAACCAGGACGGCATGGTCTCGATTCCGATCACCAACACCGGCAACGTGCTGGTACGGCCCGCAGGTGCCGTCAGCCTGACCTGGCCCGGCGAATCGGGAAGTGCCCCGATAGCAGTCGCAATGGGTTCGGTCTTCGCTGGCACCACGACCACCATCGAATTGCCGCTCCCCGCCAACATTCCACCCGGCAGCACGATTGAGCTGACATCAACGCTGACCGATCCCGAAACGCAGGCCTCGGCGAGCATTGGCCCGGTATCGATCGCAGTCAGCGTTGCACCAGCTGAACCACCGTCGACATTCAGCGTCGATGCCGTCACGGTGACCGCCTTTGGCGACCCCGTTCAGTACGCCACCATTGCGATCACGATTGACAACCAGGGGGAGAACATCATCAGCGGCCTGGTCTCACTCAAGGTATACCGGGATGACACGCTGGTTGAGACCTACGTCGTGGCCCGGAATCAGACGATGCCGAATGGCGCGTCGACAATCGAAACCCGGTATGTGCCCGCCAGCGGCTGGCAATCCGGCACCTATCGCTTCGAGATCGAGATTTCATCGGTCGATGCCGGTGGCGCCGCCACCGTGATCCACGCCGGACCGGTGCCGGACACCATCGTAATTCCCTGAACCCGGATCGTGACGGAAAGAATGGTCGCCGCCAGGGCGGCCAGGCACGATCCGGCTGGTGTTGCCCGGATCGCTTCG
>CAZSUN010000087.1:0-16823 GCA_964610045.1 uncultured Sphaerobacteraceae bacterium | reverse complement strand
GGTCCCAGATCTGGTCGGCCATGCCGATGAACCGTCCCTGCCGCTCCTCCAGCCAATCCGTGATCCCGGTTGTCGTGTCTTCAGTGGCGATGGCCATCGTGCTGCCTCCATGGGGTTGCGCGTGCCGGCATCGATGGCGAAAGCATACCCACCTGTGGGCGTCACGTCGCCAGGCGGGCAGGAGAGACGGCGTTGGCTCTCCTGCCCGTGGCCGGCGGATTACTGGAAGTGCGGCAGCACCTCGTTGATCAGCCGATCGAGCTGTTCGCGCTGGTTCCAGGATGTGATGCGGACGGCTGCTTCGCCGAACCCGAGGCGTTCGTATGCCTTGAGGTGTTCGACGACCTGCTCGACCGATCCCGTGGCCACCCATCCCGCAACGTAATCACGGGAGAAGTCTGCCGTGTAGTAGAGATCCAGGAATTTCTTGGACTCATCGATCGCTGCCTCGCGGTCGTCGTTGATGTTGATGTTGTGATAGAGGTGGCGTTCGATGGAGGCCGGATCGCGGCCCAACTCCACCGCCTGGCGATCGATATCGGCCAGCCGCCAGGCCAGGTCCTCGTGGTCCCAGACGGCGGTCTGCCATCCGTCGGCGTGGCGGATCACCCGCCGGTGCGTCTTGCTGACCAGCTCGCGGTTGCTGCCCGGTGCGTTGTTGGCGATCCAGATGGCTGGACGCGGCTTCGATGCGCCCTTCGGCTCGATCGTCACGTTTTCGAACCGGACATGCTTGCCTTCGAACGAGACGTTGTCCTCGGTCCAGAGCTTTTTCAGAACCTCGATCCACTCGGTGAGCCGCTCGACGCGGTCCTTGTTCGTCACGCCGTACACCGATGCTTCCACTTGTGCTCCGGCCTGCTCCACGATGCCGGTGCAGGCTACCAGCACCGATCGCCCTTCGGCAATCAGGTCGAAGCTGGCCCACTGGTACGCCAGCAGGACGGGATCGCGCAGCGGAAAGCTGGCCATGCAGGCCGGGCCGAGCCGGGCGGTTTTCGTGCGTGCGGCGATTCCGGAAAGCAGACTTACTGACTCCACGCGCGGTTTGCCGAACAGACTGTCGCCCACCCAGATCGACTGGAAGCCTCCGGTGGCATCGGCGACTTCCGCGAGATCGAGGAGTTCCCCCGTGGTTGTCGCTCCAAACAGGACACCACGATTCGGCAGCGTGAATCCGAGTTTCAATCCCATCTGATGTGTCTCCCCTATAGCCCGTTGCAGTGAGCTTGATCGGTGATCGGTCTTTTGGAGGGACAGCCCCCGGTTCCACTTCCCGAGTCGGGTAGTGGAACCGGGGTTGGGTGACGCGCAGCGCCGTGTGGCTGTCCTTTTTCTGGCGATTTGCGGTCGGCTTATCCCTGGATCACGAGTTGCGCGCCGTGGGTCTGGTCGACCGGGAGCGTTGTGCCTGATCCGGAGGCGCCCTGCAGCACCACCTCGACCGGCTTCTCGCCGCGCTGGGCCAGGTAGGTCGAGAAGCGGTTCTCTCCGGCCGCCGGCTGCACGATTTCGATCACCGTGTTGCCGACCGGGAATTGACGGGCAACCGCGATGCCAGGATGGGCGGGCGCGACATCCTGGCCCTCGCTGCCTGTCAGGCGGGCGTACTCCGTTGTTGCCGCCTCGATGTCGCGCACCACCACCCGCAGAATCTTCACTCCCGTTACGCCGTTTGCATGGACGGATGCCTGCCCATTGGGAACGCGCAGGCTGCGCTCGGTTTCGTCGACGCAGTAGAAGGGGAGTGAGGTTGTCTTGTCCTCGTTGTTGAACCGGATGATCTGCCAGTCGATCCGTTGCCCGTCGGGCCGGAACCGGCCGCCCGGATATGGGCCCTCGACGTCGAGACCAGCATTGGTCAGGGCATCGATTTCGGCGGGGAGGTCGTCGGTCCGCAGGGCGTAGTCGACCAGGCCCTCTCCGGAGGTCTCCAGTGCGTCACGCCAGCCTGGTGCGCCGCCACCCTGGCCCTTGAACGCGATAAGTTCGAAGTAGGCGCCGTCCTGGAAGGTCACCAGCACGTTGGCGGAGGCTCCCCCCTTGTGCTCGCCGCCATCGGTGACCGTGAAACCAGCGGCGGTGTAGTCGGCGGTTGTTTGATCGAGGTTATCGACGGTGATAACGATGTGGTCGATACCAGTTGCCATGGGAATTCCTTTCGAAGGTGTAGCGATACGGACGGTTGTTGGGACTACAGGGGCTATCTCCTCCCAGCCATGCTATTTCAGGCGCACGCGCGGATCGATCCAGGCAAAGACGAGATCGACGATCAGGTTGGTCACGATAGTGAGCACGGCGACGAACAGCACCGTGGTCATCACCACCGGGTAGTCGCGGTTCAGGGCGGACTTGGTGGTGAGCGTGCCGAGCCCCGGCAACCCAAACAGGGTTTCCACGATCACGGCCCCGCCGAGCGTGACCGGGATCATCGTGTTGAGCAGGGCAACGATAGGCAGGAGCGCATTCCGGACGGCATGGCGGATGATGACCCTCGTTTCCGACAGTCCCTTGGCCCGGGCTGTCCGGATATAGTCGTGCGCGAGAACATCCGTCAGGGCATCTCGCAGGTAACGGGCGAAGATCGCCGCGGGACCAAAAGCCACCACGATGACCGGCATCACCAGGTACGGGAGGGAGCTCACGCCGCCGAAGCCGATGGTGCCGATGGGCGCGATTCCCGATGCCGGGAGCACGCCCCAGCGTTCGGTGAACAGCAGCACCATGACGAGGCCGAGAACGAATGGAGGGACAGCGAGGCTGGTGGTCATTGAGACGGAAACGATACGATCCGCGAGCCCTCCTACCTTCCGGGCCGCGAGGGTGCCAAGGATCACTCCGACCAGCACCCCCAGCCCGAGCCCGAGCCCACCGACCAGCAGCGTGATCGGCAGGGCATCGAGCACCATCTCGATGGTTGGCTGTTTCGTCTTGAACGACCGCAGGTCGCCATCGGCCAGACCGGTCATCATCCTGACGTACTGGATGGGGGCAGGATCATCCAGCCCAAGGTCTTCGCGTACGGCGGCGCGGTCGTCCTCCGAGATCAGGGTGGGATCGACGACGAGGGCGATGGGGTCGCCCGGCGTGAGCTGGAAGATGACAAATGTCAGAATCGAGACGCCGAACAGCAGCGGAATGGTTTCCAGCACCCGGCTTGTCCAATAGTGCATGCCTTACCTCCCCCGCCGTCGTGGATCGAGCTGGTCGCGCAGTCCCTCACCGAGCAGGTTGAATGCCAGTACGACCACGAAAATGGTCACGCCGGGTATGGCCATCAGCCACCAGGCCATGCGCATATAGACCGCGGCATCCGACACCATGTTTCCCCAGGTGGGAGTCGGTGGTTGGACACCCAGACCGAGATAACTCAGGCCGGATTCGATCAGGATGTTGTTGGCGACCCGGATCGTGGCACTGGCGATGACGATCGGAACGAGCTGGGGCACCAGGTGCCGAAGCACGATCCAGTCGTCACGGGCGCCGTTCACGCGCGCCGCCGTCACGAAATCCTGACCCCGTAGCCGCAGGATCGCGGCCCGGACGACCCGGGCATTCGTCGGCCACGACGTGAAACCGATCATCGCGATCAGGAGCGGGACGCTCCGTCCGAACGTCGCGACGATGAACACCAGCAGGAAGAACGTGGGAAAGACCAGCACGATGTCGGTAATCCGCATCAGGATCCGGTCCACCCACCCTCCGTAGAAACCGGCCAGTGAACCGACCAGTACTCCCACGACGACCGCGATCACCATCGAGATCACTGCGACCGCCAGCGAGATACGCGCGGCGTATACGAGACGGCTGAAGGTGTCTCGTCCAAGCGCATCGCCGCCAAGCCACAGGTTCGACCCGGGTTTTGCCAGGCGGTAGGCGGGGTTTTGCAGATCCGGAGGATTGTTCGTAACCCAGGGCGCCAGAAGCGCGAGCAGTCCGATGGAGACGATGATCGCGGCGCCAGCGGTGATGCGCGCGTTGCGCCCGAGCATCGACAGCCACGGCTGATGCCGCCGCACCCTCACCGGTGCTGGAGACACCGCCACTGATGTCGCCATCGGAGCCACATCCTGCAAGGTACTCACAATCCCTCCAGATGGTGGATGCCTGGCTCCCGCCGGACGCCGCTGGCCGGCGGGAACCGGCGGCTATTCCGTCCAGTACCAGTCCTTCACATCGCGCCAGGTGAAGTAACTGCTCGTCCGTTCTGGCGTGGCCAGGCCGGTCGAGTACCCCTCGGTAGCGTCCGGGTTGCCGATCCAGAGGTGGGGCACGTCCTGGGCGATCACCTCCTGCCACTCGTAGTAGAGGGCCTGGCGCTCGTCGCGGTCATTGGTCGATGCCGCCGCGATGATCAACTCGTCGGATTTCGGGTTGTTGTACTTGTTGCGGTTGTTCGCGCTCAGGAAATACCCGGGAAGCGCGTAGTGAGGGTCGGTGTAGAGACCGTAGGGGACGTGCAGCAGGGCGACGTCGAAGATACCGGTGGTGTAGTACTGGGTGGAGAGGGTCGGGAAATCGACGAGTTCGAGCTTGAGGTCGACCCCGATGTCTTTCCATTGCTGCTGGACCACCAGGGCCCAGTCGTTACTGATCGAGTAGCCGGTGAAGGTGAACTTCTCGCCATCCTTTTCCCGGATCCCGTCGTCGCCCAACACCCAGCCGGCCTCGTCGAGCAGGCGCGCCGCCTCTGCCTGATCGTTGTCGAACAGAGTGGTGTCCTGATTGGTCACCCACCAGTCGTAGGGAAAGACGGAGTTGTAGATCGTGGCCCGTCCCTGCCAGGTGGCTTCGGCGATCGCCTGGCGGTTGAGCGCATAGGACAACGCCTTCCGGACGTTGAGATCCTGGAAGTAGGGACGAACGAGATTGAACTCGATGTACTGGTTACCCTGGCCGGGTGATTCCCTGAGCGCCAGGGCGGGATCGCCGGTGAGGGTATCGCGCTGCACCAGCGTGAGATCGGTGGCATTCAACTCGCCCGATCGAATCGCAGAGATTTCCCCGTTCTCATCCAGGCCCGCCACCCGCAGGACGACGGTATCCGCAATTGGCCGGCCTCCGAAATAACTTTCGTTCGCTTCACCGATGATGCTGTCACCGGCCTGCCAGGCCTTGAACACGAATGGTCCAGTGCCAATCGGCGCGCGAGCGTACTCACTCTCCAGGATGTCGCTGACAGCCAGTTCACCCAGGATGTGCTGCGGCACGATGTATTGTCCAGACGCAATCGTCAGGAAGGGCGCCCACGGGCTGTCGAGCGAGACCTCCACGGTGTGATCATCGACCACCACGACACCGGAAATCTCGTCGGCTTCACCGGCGTGGTACGCCCCGGCGCCAGTGATCTTGGAGAAGAACGAGAAGAGCTGGGCGGCGGTGACGTTCTCGGGATGCGCGATCAACTCCCAGGTGAACTTGACATCGTTCGCCGTGAAGGGCTGTCCGTCGTGCCAGGTCACACCTTGGCGCAGGTGGAAGACATAATGAGTTCCGAGGTCGTCCGATTCCCAGGATTCCGCGAGATCCGGCGTTGGTTCTCGCTCGGCGCCCGGCCTCGTGAGCCCATTGAAGAAGGGTACTGTCGGTACGATCACGGTCGAAAACGAACTGAACGAAGGGACGAGATGCGATCCTTCCTGCCCGACGTTGTAGATCAGGGTGCCGCCGGTCTTGAGGTTGTCCGGCGAGGCAGTCGGTTCGCTTGCCACCGGGGAACTGTCCTGTGCACTGGCCGTGCTGGCAATCGCCAGATTGCCGGTGACCAGGCCGGCGATTCCCGCGTCCCGGACCAGGCGCCGTCGCGTGACCTTTCCGTGGAGATAGTCGATTCCAGCCAAGGGGTACTCCAGTCGTGCCGGAAAACGGCAGATGTCATCGGGCCCGTGGCTAACCGCCACAGGATTGTCTCGATTTCGGGTTGTGAGGAGCAACGGTTATCCGCTGGACGTGGATTGGCCGCGGATGTCCTGTTCGCTCACCTGTTGACGCTCCTGCCCACGGTCAGGGGGTGGGGCAGGCGGTTGACTTTCGTGGTGGACGAAGAGTTCAACAGCAACAGGGACAACAGGAACAGAGGAGGAGGGCATCGTCAGGGCCGAAGGAGACTTGGGCGATGCGTGACATGAGGTTGGGCGATCCGGGTGATTTCCTGCGACCGAACACCGAAAAACCTCCTCATCCTGTGGATGGGAGGCCATGCACCGGGATCTGCGAATTGCAGACCGTTGCTGGTTCTCCTCATCTCCCAGGACTACCTGCCGGAGTTAGCACCCACCGTGAGGTGGGTTGCTGGGGCTTCACAGGGCCGGTCCCTCTGCCCCTCTGGATGAGGGTGGTGAAACGTCGTTGTCTCTCCGAAAGCCACTTTACTTTCTCAATGGAAGCATGTCAACCATATGGAAGTCACTTTATATGATGAAGTGACTTCCATATGGTTGAAGCTCCCGCCCTCCAGCTACGGCCAGTTGCGCTCGCTGTCACGGGAGTCGTATCCGAAGAGGAGGGAAAGGATTGCGAGGACGACGAGCAGGGAAATGAAGATGAGAAGTTCCATGGATGTGCTCCGATGACGCTGGTGATGGGGACGAGTGATCGGGGTAAACCAGCATGCTGCTACAACGCGGATGAGTCTCGGTCGTGATGTCGCGAGCACGCCTACTCCAGCCAGAGGGGCACGATTGAGGCGGCCACGAGCGCGCCGAGGATGGTGTTGGCGATGCGCCAGCCGCGTTCGGAGGTGACTGAACGCGCCAGGGCCTGCCCACCCCCGCACCAGAGGAGCCAGTTCGGCACCGCCATGGCCGCGAAGACGAGCGAGAGCGTCAGCGCGAGATGGGGAGCGGTCGGCGCAAGGGTGGCGTACCCGGCGGTCGCGCCGAGCGCCATCGCCCACCCCTTTGGATTCAGCAGGGTGTTGACGAGTCCGGCGGTAAACCCCAGGTGGCGGTCGGACCCAGCGGCGTTCATGGTGGGTGGGCCGGAGTGAGCAACTTTCCAACCAAGCCACAAGAGGTAGAGCGAGCCACCCGCCAGCATCGTTCGCTGGAGTGCCGGTTCCGCCTTGAGCATGCTTCCCGGTCCCAGCGCCGACACCGTCAGCAGCACGATCACCCCGGCGACGATGCCCAGCCAGAGCGGGATACTCCGACGCAGGCCCACCTGGCTGCCGGACCACGCCAGCAGGACGTTGTTTGGGCCAGGACTGAACGTCATCACCGCCGCGAACAGGCCGAGCGACAGTGCCTGCTCGCTCATCGCCGTGCCCCTGCCAGCGCCGGTTCACGATCCGGTTGTTTCGCGGCGAGCGCCCGGCTGAACAACTGGCCAAGGCGGGCGATACCATCCGCAATGGTGTCCGGATCGGACTTCGTGTAGTTCAGACGGATCTGACGGGTGCCGCTGCCATCCGTATGGAACGACGTGCCCGGCACGAAAATGATCCCCTCCGCTTCGAGCGATTCGCGCAGGAGGGCGCGCGAATCGAGGCTTTCCGGCAGCGTCAACCACACGAACATCCCGCCTTCCGGAGTCGTCCAGGTCACGCCGTCTGGCATCGAGCGGGAGAGTGCGGCCAGCATGGCGTCGCGTCGCTCCCGGTACACCGGGAGGATGCGCGCTACCTGGGCATCGAAGCCAGTGGACACCACATCGTGCACGAGCATCTGGTCGAGCATGCCGCCATGGAGATCGGCCGCCTGCCTCGCCAGCACTACCTGGTGAATCAGCTCGCGTGAACCACAGAGCCAGCCAACCCGCAGGCCAGGCGCGATCGTTTTGGAGAAGGTCCCGGCGAAGACCACGCGAGACCGGTCGATATGCCCGGTGCGAGCGATGTCCAGCGCCAGCAGCGATGGCACTGGTTCTCCCTCGAAGCGCAGGGCGGTGTAGGCAGCATCCTCGATCACTGGAATATGGAGGTGTTCCGCCTGATCCAGCAAGTGGCGGCGCGCGTCCAGCGAGATGGTCTCGCCGCTTGGATTCGCGAAATCCGGAACGACGTAGGCGAAGGCCGGATCCGCGGCCAGCGGCGGACGACTGGTGGCAAGGTCGAGTGTGGCATAACCGGGTTCGTACACATCGAACGCCTGCAGCGCACCCAGGTACGTCGGCGCCATCGTCAGCACGGTGTCGCCGGGATCGATCAGCAGCCTGGCGAGCAGGTCGAGACCCTGCTGCGAACCGGTTGTGATCACGATGTTGTCCGGGCTGCACGCGACCCCCAGCTGGCCCATATATCGGGCGATCCACTCCCGGAGCGGTGCGTATCCCTCACTGGCGTGGTATTGCAGGGCCTCTGCCATCCTGGCCGGGTCGCTGGCGATCGTGGCGAAGGCGCGCTCGATGTCTTCAACCGGGAACAACCCCGGATCGGGGATGCCGCCGGCAAAGGAAATCATCCCGGGGCGTCCGAGCAGTTTCAGGAACTCGCGAATATCCGATGGACGCATCCGGGAGGCGCGAGCCGCCCAGGCTTGTGACCAGCGGAACGGGGTGGCGGTATCGAGTGCAGTCATGCGGTGCATCCTGGTGACAATCGAGTCAATGTCGCGCAGTGTACGATTCGTCCGGAACATTGTCATCATGATTGTCACTGTGACAATCATGATGTAGGCTGTGACCATGAACGAGATTTGGACACCCAGTCTGGATGACAGTACCGGCACGCTCCACCAGCGGCTCGTCAGCGCCATCCGGGATGACATCGATGCCGGGAAGCTGCTCCCGGAAGACCAGTTGCCGACCCAGCGCGAGCTCGCCGCCCGGCTCGGGATCGGGATCGGCACGGTCACTCGTGCCTATGCCGAGGCGGAGCGCCTTGGTCTCGTGAGCAGCACCGTTGGCCGCGGCACCTTCGTCACGGCCGGTGGCGTCGAGGAATGGGATTCCTCTGGCCGGGACACCGGGCCGATCGATCTTTCACTCAACCTCCAATCGCATCCGGCCGCCGCCAGTGGCGTGGCCGGTGCCCTTGCCCGTCTTCCCCTCAGACCCGATTTCTCCCAGTCCCTCTCCGCCACGCCGCACGCCGGACTCGACTGGCAGCGACAAACGCTCTCGACCTGGCTCCGTCGTGCCGCCCACCTCGACGGTGTCGACTGGCGTCGCCTGATCGTCACGACTGGCGCCCAGCAAGCGATGTCGCTGGTGATCGAAACGCACTGCCGCCCCGGAGATACCGTCCTCACCGAGGCGGTTACTTTCAGCGGCTTCCGGGCATTGGCCGAACACCACGCGCTTCGCTGCGTTGGGGTCGGTATGGACGATCAGGGCATCGATCCCGATACCCTGGAGCGGGCAATCATCGAAACCGGTAGCCGCCTGCTCTACCTGATGCCGACGTTGCAGAACCCCACCACCCGCACCATGTCCCGTACCCGGCGGGAAAACATTGCCCGGATTGCCCGTCAGTACGACCTGACGCTGCTCGAAGACGATGTCTACGGACCGCTCGCCTTTGTGCCCGGCACGGACAGGGCGGACCTTGTCCCAATCGCGTCACTGGCGCCGGAACGCACCTGCTACGTTGCCAGTGCCTCGAAGACGATCGCCATGGGCCTGCGGGTGGGAATGCTGATCGCCCCGGATGAGGCGCGGTTCGCATCCCTGACGCGTGCGATGCGCGTCGACTGCTATGCTGCCAGTTCGATTTCGGCGTTGCTCGTATGCCAGATGATCGTGGATGGCCTCGCCGACGAGGTGCGGATTGCGGTTGCACAGGAGGCGGCATCGAGGATGGCGCTTGCCCGGCGTACGCTTGGCGATGCAATCGAGGCACCCTCGTTCCCGACCAGCCTCCATGCCTGGCTGCCGATGGGGGAGCTGGAGGCCGAGCGTCTCGCCAATCGCGCCATGCAACGCGGCGTCATCCTGACGCCACCATCATCGTTCATCGTCGATGGGTCGCTGGAATCCGGTCTGCGCCTCTGCCTCAATGCCGTCAGCCGGCCGTCCCTCGATCGTGCCCTCGTCATCCTGCGCGGCGCTCTCGCCGACGACCTCGTCCCCGGTCGCCTCGCGATCGTCTGATCCGGGAGCTTGGGAAGACCACCCAGGGGTTGCCCTGCCCCACATCGATCCTCGCGCGCTCACACGAATTCCGTACTACACCCCCCTGGCCCGGAAACTGGCCGTGTAGTCGCCGTCGTCGTGCTGGAAGCGAATCGTGAACGTCCCGTCGCTGGTGTTGAGTGGGTGAACAACGCTCGCGTAATCGCCCGGCTGGATTTCGCGAACGACGATCCGGCCACCGTCGTTGCCGAAGGTGATGCCGAACGTTCCAAGCGCATCGTCCTGGTTCTTCGGAATCGCCGAACCCAGCTTGTCCAGCACCTGCCCGACCATGGAGAGCAATGGAACGCTCGAACCGATGCTCGAGGCTACCGCGCCGGCCGCCTTTACGGTACTCCCGTAGTCCTGGCCATCACTCTCGAAGAAACTGATGGTGAAGTCCTTCGTTTGGCCCGGCGGCACGGCTTCGTTGCAGATCACCGCCTGGAGATTGCGCGCGCTCAGGTCACCGCTGTCGTTCATGTCCCAGGCCGTCTCGCCGTCCGCATCGGCCGATTGGCTGGAGTCCGGCCCGCGGTGGCTGTATTTCGTGCCCGAATCATCCTTGCCGATCAGCAGGTAGTAAATCTCGTCGTGTCCCATCTCGGTGGTCTTCGCGCAGGTGAGGCGCTCCAGCACGACCTGCGCCCGCTGCTGGGGTTGCGTGGCGGTCGAATTCGACGACCAGAGCACGGTTGAGCTGGCGCTGTAAACGACCAGGTTGCCGTCATTCTGCAGGGTGACCCGGGCTCCGGCATGCCCGGTCGTCGGTGTGGACCAGTACAGACGACCTGACTCATCCTGGCAGGCAAGGCTACCGTCGGCACGCATGATCGCGTGCGTCACCGGCTTGCCCGCAGTGTGGGACGACCACAGTGGCGCCGCCTGACCCTTCCGCAGGATCACCAGTTCGCCGCTGGGTTCGAGGACGAGGCTGACCAGGCCGTTGCGCGAGATCAGCGCCTGGTTCGCCGTCAATTGCTGTGTGGAGCGGAGGGTGTCCGGGAGACGGGTGGGGTCGGTCGGATCGATCGGGGGTTGGTGCTGGTTGAGCAGCGATTGCCTGGTGGTCTTCACGGGGAACTCCCTGGGGCGTGATTGGGGAGCGCCCGTTGGCGAGGGCGCTCCCCAAATCCTGGGTTGCAAGGCTGTGGTTCAGGCGTCGACGGTAAAGACGTTGAACATGCCCATGTAGGCGTGGGGCATGCCGGTGTCCTTGTCCGGGAACCAGCAGAAAGCAGCGTAGCTGCCCGGTTCGAGCTCGGCTGAGATCCAGGTGCTTGTGCCGCCCGACTGGGTGGACGTCGACACAAAGGGTGTGAAATCGGTGTTCGGGTTGAGTCCTCCTGTCACCGGCGTCCCACTCATGTCAGCCTGAAGCGCGGCCTCTACCTGGTCGCGGGTCATGCCGTCCGGCCCCTTCTGCAGGTCGAGGAAGTGGGGCTGGTCGGAGGAGTTGTCGATCCGGAGCAGGTTCGTGCCGCTCACCAGGGAACCCGCGGTGACGTTGATCGCGAAGGACGAAAGCGTGATCGTCGCGGTGGCGGCAGGCTCGACAAGGTCTGATGTCATCTCGCCGGTCGCGGTAAACACCACCGGCGGCTGCGGCGCATCCGGGCTCCCGGCCCAGGCCATCCAGTCACCCGGCGGCAGGTCGATCACGGCTTCCCCGGTTCCACTTGCGCTCTGACCAACACCTCCGGCGATCAGGAAGTCGTAGAAGAATGCGGGCGGGCCCGAATCCTCATCGCCCCCTTCCCCATCGGCGCTCGGTGTGCTGCTGGCGGCGGACTGTGCCTGGTATTGCACGATCGCGTCCTGGAACTCGTCCATCGTCATGCCCACCGGCTGCTGGAAGTCAAGCTCGGTGAATGGCTGGTCTGCGGTCAGGGAGACGAGATAACGTCCTGCAGCGAGGGTTTCAGGGATCCCCTCGATCGCCATTGCGGAGATCGTGACATCGAGACGTGGGAGCCCGAGGTCATCGAACACGCCTGCTGCCGGGGTTGCATCCTGGGCGACAGTCCGCAAAGACAGGATCGGAGTACAAACAAGCGCTGCGGCAGCAGCGGCGAAGGTTCGGCGGTTGATTTGGGTGGATGGCATGGCGCACTCCATGGTTGGTGACGAAACGGTCCACCCTGGGAAATCGGCGCCAATTCCCTGCGGTGGTACGGATCGATCATGCCAGCACGAGATCTGGCGCACATGCGTCGTTCACGGTAAATCGCGGGTCGTGTGCACGCGTCTTCTACGTCAATCGACGTAGAAGACGCCCGCCCTACACGAGCCGGAGCCGCATCGCCAGCGCGACGGCGGCGGTGCGTGACCGGACGTCCAGCTTGCCGGTGATGTTGGCGATGTGGGTGGCCACGGTGCGTGGCGAGATGCATAACTGATCGGCGATATCCCTGGTCGACTTGCCCTGGCTCAACAGCCGCAGTACGTCCAGTTCCCGGTTGCTCAACCCGTAGTGGTTCGCTGTCATCGCTGGATCGGGACCCTGGTCCGAAGGTTGTAGTGCGGTACCCGTGTCTGGCGTCGTAGCCAGATTGGGCACCCGCCGCCGCAGCGATTCGATGCGTCGAAGTGCGGTCCCCACGATCTCATCCGGCGCGAGCGATGGCGATCCGGTTGCCTGCGTGTCCGGACCCAACCGGTCGTTCACGCGCTGCCGGGTGTCCCGGGTCTGCGCCGCCAGCGACGGCCGTGCCTCCGTTCCGGTTTCGATCCGGATCGCTGCCGCTGCCGAGAGCAGTTGTCGCGCGTCCGGTATCGCATCCAGCTCGAGTGCGGCTGCTGCTGCTACGTCCATTGCCTCCGCCGCGCTCACCAGGTCTCCCAGCTTCCGGAACGTCACCAGGCTGTCGCGCAGCGTCGTCAACGCCTCCGCGGCGTTTCCCTGCGCCAGATGGATTCGCGCCAGCACGATCCGGCCAATGGCGATTGCCTGCACGTTGCCGGCCGGGTCGAGGATATCGATCGCCTCGGTCAGCATCGGGAGGCCGATGCCGGGCTCGCCAAGCTGGAGATGCACTTCGCCCAGGTTGATCAGGCTGTACGCAAGTGAGAGCGTGTCGTCGAGCGCCCGCACGATTTCGAGCGATCGTTCCAGGGTCTCGGTTGCGGCAGTGAGGTCATTCGCTTCGATCAGGTATGCGCCAAGATTCCCGAGCAGCAGCGCCTCGTTTCGCCGATCCCCCAACTCCACCAGGATGACAGCTGCCTTTTCGAAATGGGCGATGGCCGCCGGGTAGTCACCTCGCAGGAACGATGCTCCCCCCAGATTCCCCAGGGCGATCGCCTGGCTCCGGCGGTCGCCTGAGGCATCGGCCAGTTCCAGCGCCCGGAAGTGCCACGCAAAGGCGCGTTCGTAGTCGCGCTGGTCGTGCGCGATGCACCCCAGGCCCGATACCGTCGCGGCGACCATACCCGGATCGCCCAGTTCCTCGTAGATGGCGAGCGCCGAGCGCAGCGAACGGTCGGCTTCCGGCAGGTCGCCCATCTCCTCGGCCAGGTATCCCGCTGCCTCATGAAGCTCCGCACGCTGACGCGTACCGTCGTCTGGTGTCGCTGCCAGTGCGTAGCGAACCCACTCGCGCCCTTCGGTTGTCCACCCTCGCATCGACCAGAATCGCCACAGATCCCCGCACATCTCGCGGACTGCCCCGGCATCCTCCTGCGCACGGAACCAGCTCATCGCCTGGCGGATGTTCTCCCATTCCAGGGAAAGCTGGTCGGCTGCCACCACGGATCGTTGAGACTGTCCGGGCGGTCGCGATTTCCGCACCATGCCGGCGAACCACGCAGCATGCCAGGCTCGTGCGTTTGCATCGTCGCCGGCGAGCAGTAATTGCTCCCGGCCGAACGCGCGCAACGATTCGAGCATCACGTACCGTGGCGCGATTCCCGGTGACATCAGTGCCTGGATCAGGCTCCGATCCACCAACTGCTCGAGCACATCCAGTGCCAGGCGATCGTGGTCATCCGGGGCTGGGGGAAACGCTTCCACCGCCTCCAGCGAGATGCCGCCGGAAAACACCGACAGCCAACGGAACATTCGCTGCTCGCTGGTGTTCAGCAGGTCGTAGCTCCAGCTGATCGCGTGATGCAGGGTGCGTTGGCGTTCCGGTATTCCTCGTTGGCCGCTGGAGAGGACGGCGAAGCGACGATCCAGCCGTTCCAGGATCGAAACCGGGTTCATGATGCTGGAGCGTGCCGCTGCCAACTCGATCGCCAGCGGCAACCCATCCAGGTGCCGGCAGAGGGCGGCGATCGTCCCGGCATTCACCTCATTCGCGGCAATCCCCGGGTTCACGGCCTGGGCTCGTGCCACGAAGAGTGACGCCGCATCCGAGGCGTAGATTGCGTCAGGCGTCGCGGTGGTATCCGGCAGGGCCAGGGGTGGTACTCGCTCCACACGCTCGCCTTCCACCCCCAGCGGCGCCTGGCTCGTCGCCAGGATCCGGATGTTCGGGCAGCACGCCAGCAGCGCGACGAGGTCACCGGTCCAGTCCAGCAGGTGCTCCAGATTGTCCAGCACCAGCAGGATGTGCCGGTGCTGGAGGAAAGCCTTCAGCTGGTCGTGCGCCGGGGACAGGGATAATGCCGTCTCGCCGAGCGACTGGAGGATGGTGGCGCTGACCAGGCCGACTGACTCGACGGTCGCCAGTGGTACGAACGCCGGACCGTCCCGGTCTTCACCCGCGAAACGGGTTGCCACTTCCAGAGCCAGGCGCGTCTTCCCGGCGCCGGCCGGCCCCGTGAGGGTTATCAGCCGGGCGTTGCCGTGGAGGAGGATCTGCACGATCCGCTCCACATCATCCTGCCGGCCAACGAACGAGGTCGAAACGGCCGGGATCGAAGGGGGGATTGGTGTTGCGTCATGCTGCCCAGACGGCTCCGGGGTGGCTTCTGGGTCCATGCCCATGTCGAGCCTCGATTGCTGGATGTCGGAAGCATCCTCTGTGGAGTCCGGCAACGAAGAATCTTACGACCAGGGGTGGGTGAGACCAACGTCCCCTGCAGCGACTCGTGCATTCATGTCGGCATTCATGGATGCCGCCAACCGGCGACCGCAGGCATGGCCTATGCGTAGACGTCCCGCCGGTTGAACGCGATCACGGCCACCACGACCAGTGCTGCTGCTGTCCCGACCAACATCGCTACCCCTGGCCACCAGATTCCGTCGACGATCGCGTTGCCGAAGTAGTGGTAGGCGGAGAACCACCGGATCCCCGCGACTGGTGGCGCGAGCCGGGCAATGACGTTCGTCAGGTACATGAGGAAGATTGCCGCCGCCGTGCCGCCCAACGCCGCCGCCCGTTGCCGCACCAGCGACGAGAGGACGAGCGACAGCGCCCCGAATGCGAGCGCCAGCGGCCAGAGTGCGAATGCGGCCTGGGCTGCCTGTTCCAACGTGAGCGCCAGGTCGAGTGCCATGGCAACCAGCCAGATCGCGCTGGCGATCACCGAGACCAGCACGAGCAGGAATCCGGCGACGACTGCGAACGACCCGGCCACCAGGTGCCAGCGCGGGATCGGATTTCCGAGCAGCAGGTCCAGCCTGCCCCGTTCCTCTGCCCCGGCGATGACCCCTGAAAGCGAAATCACACCGAAGAATGGCACCACGATCGGCAGGATCACCCCGAACAGTTCGGTTCCCAGGAACGACGCGAGCTGGGTGAAGTCATTGATGTTGAGCGCCTCGCGCAGGTTCACCGGCATCAGCGTGATATCGACCGCGTCCTTTACCTGCGGGTAGACGATGACGATCAGGCTGCTGTACAGCGCCAGCCCGATCGACCAGAAGAGGAGTGTCTTTCGCTGGTCGCGCGCCTGGTAACGAATGTAGCGCCAGAGCGTGCCGGCCATCACGAGCGTTCTTCCCCGTAGTACGAGAGGAAAATCTCCTCCAGCGGCGGCCGTTCGGCGTCGAACGTGCGGACGTCATGCTGGCTGGCCAGCCGCAGTACCTCATTCATCGCCGCCCCGGCCCGGAAGGTGAGGAGCGGTCCATTCGCCTCGAATCGCTCGATACCCGGCAGGGAGCGGAAAGCATCGGCGTCCGCATCCGGCAGCGGCTGCGCGAACTGGATGCGCACGTTGCGCCAGGCGCGCTCCGTCAGCGCATTCGGATCTTCGACCGCGACCAGTTCACCGCTCCGGATGATGCCGACCCGATCGGCCACCTGCTCGATTTCCGACAGAATATGCGAGGAGAAGAACACGGTTTGGCCGCGCTCCCTCGTTTCCCGCAGCAGCGAGAGGAAGACCTCCTGCATCAGTGGATCCAACCCTCCTGTCGGTTCGTCGAGCAGGATGAGGGGCGGTTCGTGGAAGAAGGCCTGGATGATCCCGATTTTCTGCTTGTTCCCGCGCGAGAGGCGGCGCATCGGAATCGTGAGGTCCGCGTCGAGCCGTTCCGCCAGATCGTGCGCCCGCCGCAGGCTCGACTCGCCCGAGCCGCGCAGGCCGGCGTAGAACCGGAGCATCTCCAGCGCTGTCGTGCGGTCTTCCAGCGAGAACTCGGTTGGCAGGTTCCCGATTCCGCGGTGAATCTCCACCGACCGGGTCGCCACATCGAGCCCGAGGACTTCTGCCCGGCCAGAGGTTGGCCGGAGGAACCCAAGGAGCGTCCGCAAGGTCGTCGATTTTCCAGCCCCGTTCGGCCCGAGGAACCCAAAGATTTCGCCGCGCTCGACGGTGAGATTGACGTTCCGGATGCCCCGGTTGCCAGGATAGAGCTTGGTCAGGTCGAAGGTCTGGATCGC
>CAZSUN010000086.1:0-16914 GCA_964610045.1 uncultured Sphaerobacteraceae bacterium | reverse complement strand
CACGAAGGTGGCGATTTGCGACTCTGTGTAGTGAAGGCCACTGGTGGCGAAGTGGCTGCGGGCATCTCCGAGTGTGACTGCCCGGGGGAGAAGCTCGCGGTTCCCGACAGACGAGTTTGAATCAAAATACGATGGAGTTGGGAGCGATCGACCAACCATTTGTACAAGAGCTTCAAAGTTCGCTATATCGTGCCGCTTCCAGAGTCGGCTCCGAGTGTGAGCTCCTTCGGAATACTTTTGAACCAGGGGTTCATGTGCATAGCGCAACCGATCGATGTGCTTCTTCATCGCTGCGTTAGGAAGCTTAAGGAATTTGCATGTTGGTTCATTCTGAAAACGTGGATTATGTCCATACTTGGCAGTCAAATGAATCAGGTCGGGGGGCACCAAGTCGGTATCGACAAGATATCCATGTTTGACCGGCTCACAAAAACTCAAGAGCGCGACATTACCGATAACCAACGATGTATTTTCGGTGATGGCCCAGACACCCGGTCGAATCGAGTGCGCCAACTCGATATCACGCGCCATTTCCTTCGCCATTGTCCTGTTGTATCGCTTCCCGTCAATCTCGACGATATCCGAATCGGTGGACATCTCGCTCATGGTTGATCCTCATGGTTCGGCGGCGTCAAAGCTCTACAACGATTGCGTTTCCCGTACGATGGCGGAATCCTCGATTTCTGGATATATTCGCGGGCGACCACGGAGGGCATGTGGTCCAACAAACTCCTGCACTACCGTAGGCTTTCACCGCCGTTTGGGGCTGGCGTCCGGCGTCGAAGAGATGCGTCAGGCACGGAGCCACGGGTCGCGGCCTCAGCGCTACTACTGCAATGCCGTACTTTGTTGGACCAGATGCCACGGAGGGTCGCCCCTACGATGGGGACGCATGGGGCGCAAGCGCGATCGCGCCAACGCCGTGCCAGTCTCCCTCGATCACGTCCTGCAATGACAGCTCGCGCCGGCCACGGGAAACGTCCCAGAACACGGTCACGCTCCCTGGAAACAGGACCACGGCCGCCCGCACCTGCGGAATCGCGTCGCGGTAGGCGTGCATTTTGGTCAGGTCATCATCCTTTGCCAAGGCCACCTGCTTCGCTGGCGAATTCTCCGGATCGTCGAGCACCTCGTCGAGCAGCATGGCGGGGCGATTGAGCCGGAATTTGGCGTCCAGCGCCACCCACTCCCCGGCAACCGGTCGCCACAGGTAATCCGGGCGCAGCCGGATCGTTGAGTACGCCGTGCGATTCTGGTTGTAGACCACCTCACCATACCCGGCATAGGTTGCCGTGTAGCCGCCGGTTGGGATGCCGAAGGTGTCGACATTCGGCGTCAGGACCGGCGTCTCCCCGGTAATCGCGCTGATTTGGGCGATCAACTCGAACAGCACCCAGAGTTCGTAGAGCTGGTCGATGCTCCGCAGGTCGATCGCCGCCTGCATCCGCTCGAAAAGCGGCTCGCGCGACCGCTGGAAGCGCTGCCAGAGCACGTTCAGCTCGCGATAGCCGTCCCGCCGCTGCAGCACGCGGGATTGCGCCGGCGTCACCACCATCGGTCCGAGCGAGGCGAACCGGTCGTCCTGCGCCAGCATCGCCAGGGCAGCGCTCGCCGCATGCATCCGCGACCGCGTCTCCGCCGGGACATCCGCGTACCACCCCTGCGCCGCGAGGTGCTTCACCGACCGCGAGAGGCTGCGGCAGACGTGCAGGACGAACCGGTTCTCCGGCGTGTCGAACGTCTCCGCCGGAATACGCTGCCACACCCGCTCCGGCCGCAACCGGTGCAACGGCGACATCGTCGTGCCCGCCGGCGCGTCGCCCATCGGGTGCCCGGCCCGCAGGATCTGCACGATGGTCTCGTGGTCGACGTGACGCACCTCGTGCGGCCGAACGAGGACCGGTTCGGTGTCGAGCCGCTGGTGAGGGCGGCCAAGGATCGCCTGCACCGCGCGGACAAGGTGCGTCGCTTCGGTGCGGAAGAAGTGATAGACGAAAAGCAGCGTCGGCGGCACCTGCGATTCCCGCACCAGCCGTTCGGTTGGTTTCGCAATATCGAACGGGATGCTGGCGACGTGATGGAAAAGGTCGCGCACCGTCGCCTTCAGGAAGTCGACCGATTCCTCGATCGACCCGAACTTGCCGGCGATCACCTCGACGTGGTGGTGATCGATCTCGATGCCGGCCTGGTCGCGGACGCGGATCGTTGCGAGGCCCAGCTGGTTCTCGAGCCGGATCAGGGTGTACCCGCTGCCGGTCGGCGATTGCGCCTGCGGGACATTGCCAACGGTGACCTGGTGGCCGGGATGGTGGCTGAGCCAGTAGTCGCGCCACTCCTGCACGATCCAGGTCGCGGGCGCGAGAGCGTCCGCCAGGTGCGGAGGCACCGGCTCGATGGGGCCGTGAGCGAGCGGAAACTCCACCCGCGTGGTCGTCTCGTCGACGGTGTCGATCATTCCCGCATTGTGGTGGATCGCCGGAGCACGCGGCAAGGAACCAAACTCCGGACAATGTTTCTCTGTTCAGGGTGTACCATGAACAGGCGAGCGCAGTGGACATGGTATCGGATGGTTGGTGTGTGACACGAACAGTTTACCGGCAAGCCCACACGTTTCCGCCGGGTGCTGATGCGTACGCGAGCGCCATCGAGCGACGCCGCCGCTCCTTCGGAACTGACCTGCTCGACCGTGCGGGATCGGGATTGAGTGTCGTGGCGAATTTGGAAACGGCCCGTACACACGCCAGGGCATTCCAGCGCCTTGGTCACATTCTCGTTCGCTACAATCTGCCGGATGACGCGAATATCACGATCGAACATCTCGTTGGCGCGGACTACCACTTGACGCTATAGATGGAACACCTACCGGATTTGGCACACTATCTCGACACCACCTGGTGGGAGGTTCAGGATTTCCCGCCAACCATTCGGAAGTGATGCACTCATGTCCAGATACACCCTTGCCGACGTTCCGTCGTCCACTCTCCTGATGGCCGTCGAATCTGCCGCCGAGATGTTCGATGTCGTCCAGAATCTTGTGACCGAGGGCAGCGAGGAGAGCCTGGATGGGCTCTCGCTGAGCGTCAGGATTGCGAACTCGGACGAATATGTCGAATTCGACGACGCTGACATCCTTTCTGTACTGAAGCTCCAGCTATCACTGACGGCATCGTAGCGAGAAGCAGCTCACCGCAATCACTGGTTGCCGGCACGGGACTGAAACGATCGCTCTCCGCGACACCTGCAGGCGCTCACGGCATCGACCTGCGGTCGATCGCGCTTCGCACGGGGCCGAGACAAGCTCGGCAACCCTACAGTGATCGGCGTCGTTGGCCCTCCCCTACGACATCCGCAGATGGCGTTGTGATGGGTGTGCGATGCCGAACGGGGATACCGACCCTATTTCCTGTTTTCTGTTTTCTCACTTCATGTACGAGACCGCGCTGAGGGCAGCGTGCTTCGACGCCGAGAGCTTGCCTGAGTGCTCGGAGGTGTAGGAGCCTGAGGTGGGGGCCACGTCGCCGTAGTCGCGGCCGGTGGCGATGGTGACGTACGTGAGACCCGGCTCGGTGCCGTGGGTGGGATCGAACGGGCGGGCATGGACCACGGTCGGGTGATCCGGGTCGCGCAGCAGCACTTCCACCCAGGCATGGGTGCCGCCTTCGCCGAGCAGGTGGCCAGAGACGTAGCGCGCCGGGATGCCGCAGAGGCGACAGATCGCCAGCATGACGTGGGCGTAGTCCTGGCACACCCCTTCGCGCGTGGCGAAGGCGTCGATCGCAGTGGTCTTCACCCCGGTCACGCCGGAGACGTACCGCATGTGCTGGTAGACCCAGCGATTGATGCTGGCGGCCAGTTTCGTTGGGTCGTCCGTTTCCCGTTGCAGCATCGCGGCGGTCTCGCGGATTGCGTCGTCCGGGGTGGTGAGGTGCGTCGGTTCACGGAACAGGGGTGATGACCAGAACTGCTCCGGGACCGCGATGGGGCGGTCCGACTGCTCGCGCTCGACCACAATCCAGGCGAGGAAATCAATGGCGGTGGCAACCTGGTCCACCAGCAGGGTGATCACCAGGTTGCCGAACTGGTCGATCTCGCGCTTCATCTCGGTGGTGGGCGAGGAGACTTCCAGCCGGTGGGTCACCAGGCGCTGGTCGCCGTGGCGCTCGGGCGGCACGATCACCAGCCGCTGGTTCAGCTCGCGGATCGGGCCGGTGTAGTCGTAGTGGAACTGCTGGCGAATCAGGCAGGCCGCGGAATGCACGTCGGTCCAGGAGACGGTCGTGTGATCGATCGCCTCCATCGCCATCGCCTGCAGTTCGTCGTTCCAGTGCCACCCGTCGATCACGGTGCTGGGTCTCCTGGCGCTTTCCCGGCTTCGATCACCAGGCCCTCCGGTGCAACGGGTGTCCGGCCAACCCGGTCCCCGTTTGGCGTGTCATTGTGCCCCACCACGTCCGACCAGACCACCATGTTGCGAAACAGGGTGGAGCCCCAGGCGGTCACCATCGCCACATCGACCGCGTCGCGCCCGATCCCGACCGGGATCCAGCCGGGCAGCCGCTGGTTGAACCGGGCATCGAAGGTCCACCACTGCCCATCGAGGTATGCCTCGAACCAGGCGTGGAAATCCATCGGCGTCTGCTCGCCCGGCGGGCGGAACTCCGGCAGGTAGCCGAAGACGTAGCGCGCGGGGATATTGAGACAGCGGCAGAAGGTGATCGCCAGGTGTGCGAAATCCCGGCAGATGCCGCCGCCGCCAACGTAGACATCGACCGCGGTGGTTGTAGGCGTGCTGAGCAAGCCGCCGTACGTGATGTTCGCATGCACCCAGTCGCAGATCGCCTGCACTCGCTGCCAGCCGGGTTCGACGTGCCCGAACAGGCGCCAGGCGGTCTGCGAGAGGGTCTCGGTCAGGCAGTAGCGGCTGGCAAGGGTGTAGACGAGCACGTCGTCCGGCAGGTCCTCTATTGGGTGCTGCCGCGCATCCGATTTCACCGGGGCATCGCCATCCATCGTTTCGACCAGGGCCTCGTAGCGAAGGGTGCACTCGCCTGGGGGCAGTACCAGCCGCCGCACCCGGTTGTGCCAGACATCCGCGTAGGTGTGCGATGCGAGCCCGGGGGTGGTTTCCCAGGTTTCTTCGAGGATCGTGTTGGGGATCGCGGAATAAGGATGAACTTCGACCAGCACCAGGGCAGGGGCGGGAGCATTCGTGTCGTAGGTGAACTCGCACCCAACCCTCACGTGCATGGCAGCCTACCTTGTCGATCCTTACGGAATGCCGGTCCGCAGCCACCGTTCCTGGCATGTGAGAACCTTGAGTCCCGCATATTCTGATATCGTCCTCCACCTACCATCCCGTCATGCTGAGCGAAGCGAAGCATCCCCGCGCGAAGCGCAATCGATCGCGGATCGATGCCTGGAAGCGTCCGCCTACGGCAGACAGTGCTTCGCACGGGGACCCTTCGCTGACGCTCAGGGTGACGATGGCTGTGGGTGTGGAGGGTTTGCTGCTGTTGCTGCGGTTGGCTGTGGGGGGCAGCGTCATCGTCGTGCATGGAGCGCATCATCGGCACGGTGTCGGACGAGAACTCCACCGTCGCCATGCCCTGTGCCTGCCGCATCGACGCCCCTGCACGCTGGTATTGCCGCATGGAACCGAGCCGCTGAAACTGCATCATCTCGCCCCGGCGACGGCCGCCACCGGAGAGCACCAGGCCGCGGTCGTCGCTAATCGTCTCGCTCTGGACGGTGACCTCGAGATCGCGGGCGCGGCCACCGCGGTACGTCCCCCGCACGACCGTGACGTCGGCGTAATCGCGGCCGACCGCGATCTTGACGTGCCGCCCGGTGCAGGCGCCGCCGGTGGTCGGGTCGAATCCCACCCATCCGTACGGGGGGATGAAGGCCTCGACCCACGCGTGCGACGCCTCGGCTTCCGGCACGCTGCCCTGGTAGCCGCTGACGTAGCGAGCAGGAAGACCGGCATGGCGGCAGATGCTGATCAGCACGTGCGAGAAATCCTGGCAGACCCCGCTGCCGACCTCCAGCACTTCTGCCACCCGCGAATGCACCGTGGTCGCTCCAATCTGGTACTCCAGCCGTTGCCGTACCTGGCTGGAGGCGGCATACAGGAAAGTCCAGGCGGTCTGCCCCGGATCGGTGGCGAGAATCGCCCGCGCGATCTCGCCGGTCACTGGTTCGAGATCGACGTACGTGCTGGGAATGAGGAACTCGGCGTGGTCGTTCTCGAACTGCGGCTCGGTCGCGAGTCCAGCCAGTGGCGGCGACCGGTCGGACTCGCCGTCACGCGGTCCGCCCAACGACTGGAAGGCATCGGCGAAGGTCACGACATCGCTGGTGGCTTCGATCCGGAGCGAATCGTGCAGGTACGGCACGCTGAAGTTGTGGACCGCGTTGCCATAGTAGTCGTCAAAGGTGATGACCGAGGCGGGCGGGTCGATCGAGAGCGTGAAATCGAGGCAGGTCTGGTGCTCATCCGAGACCGGCCGCAACCGCACTTCATTGAAGCTTTCATGCACCGCCGCATCGTAGGTGTAGGTGGTGCGATGGGTGATCCGGTAGCGCATGTGACCCTCCGGGTCGAGAAGAGAGAAAAGAGAAAACAGGAAAGAGAAAGGAGAAAATAGTTGCCGGGCGAGGGGACTGGATCACAGGCAGACTTTGCCATCCGCTCGCATTTCCTGTCTCCTGTTTTCTCTTTTCTACCTTTCTATTTCCTCGGTTACGCGATGCATTCCTCTGGGGTCAGCACGCGCGGCGAGAAGTATTGCCGCTGGACGTGCTCACCAACCTCGTGGCAGGTTCGCTCCAACGAGAGCAGGTAGTTGTGCAGCCCGGTCGCGAAGACTTCGTCGACCGTGGAGTACGACAGCTGGCTGCGCAGCCGGCCGCTCACCCGCTCGGCCTGGGCACTGTGCGTGCCGAGCGTGTGCGAAATCGGCAATGGTGTCATGCTGCTGCCCTCGTCCGGGCGGGCGCTCGCGATGGCCGCCAGGGCCGCCTCGACCTCGCCGATCGAGAACCGGATCGAGCGCGGGAAGAGGGGCGACAGGATCAGCATTTCGATCACGGATCGCGGCCGAACCGCCGACCGGTAGATCTTGTGGTACGCCTCATACGCGGACAGGGACCGCATCAACGCCAGCCAGCGGTGCGGTTCACCGGGGACATCTTCCAGCCGCGGCATGGCGGAAAGGCCCGGTGTGGTGGAACTCGAATCCTCAAGCAACAGCTGGAAGTTGACATCGAGCGCGCGGGCCGTCTTTTCGGCACGTTCGAGGAACTTTCCAGCCTGCAGGAAGTACCAGCCTTCCTCCCGCGGCATCGTGCTGTCGGTCACGCCCTGGAAGAGGTGGCTGAACTCGACGATCGAGCGGAAGAAGTTGTGCGGGTTGATGATGCCGAGCGACTGGTCGTGACGCTGCTGCAACCGCAGGTGAAACCGGTTCAGAGCCTCCCACATCTCGCTCGCGATCTGGTGCCGCATGCCGCCGGCAAGCTCACGTGCACGGGCGACACAGGAGATGACCGAATTCGGATTGCCTGCATCGAGGATGAGGTAGGACGGGACGGTCTCGTCGTTGGCCTCGGTGTTGGTCAGGAAGAAGCGCCGGTTGTCGCCGACGATCGCCAGCAGGGATTCCCATTGCCGTTGGCGTCGCGATTCGTCCTCGTCGGACGCGCCCATGCCGAGCGTGTGATGGAATTTCACATCGGTGATGCGGGCGGTGTCCTCGGCCCGCTCGACGTACCGGCCGATCCAGTAGAGCGATTCCGCAATCCGGCTCAACATGGGGAACTCTCCCGTGTTGCACGAATCTGGTAGGGGAGGGCGAGCGAGCACAATCGCGTTCGAGACAGCCAGGTGTGCTGCTCGCGTATGCCCTCCCGTAGATCCCTTGCGCCGAGCCACGGGAGGGCATTACCGGCGCAGGGGAATTCCATCCGAGGTGATCGATTGTGCACCGGAAGCCCTCCCCTACCAATCCCGGGATCGACGGTGATACGGTGACCAGCGGAGTGGGTTGGCCTCCACATCATCGCAGCACCCATGTGTCCTTGCTGCCGCCGCCCTGGCTGGAATTCACCACCAGCGAGCCCTTGCGCAGCGCCACCCGGGTCAAGCCGCCCGGCAATACGTGGATACCGTTCGCCCCGCTCAGGATGTACGGCCGCAGGTCGATGTGGCGACCTTCGATCCTGCCGCCTCCGGGTTCGTCGATGAACGATGGGTGGCGAGAGAGGGGGATCACCGGTTGGGCGATGTAGCCGCGGGGATTGGCCGACACGCGATTCCGGAAATCGGCGATGTCTTCCGCCGTCGCGCTGGGGCCGATCAGCATCCCGTAGCCGCCGCTCTCGTTGGTGGCTTTCACCACCAGTTCGGTCATGTGGTCCATCACGTAGGCGAACTGGTCGGGATCGGTCGGCAAGTAGGTTGGCACGTTGCCGAGGATGGGTTCTTCATTCAGATAGTAGCGAATCATGTCCGGTACGAAGTGGTAGACGGCTTTGTCGTCGGCGACCCCGGTGCCGATCGCGTTGGCGACCGCCACGTTGCCGGCCCGGATGGCGCCGAGCAATCCGGCGACCCCGAGGATGCTGTCCGGGCGAAAGGCGAGCGGATCGAGGAATTCGTCGTCGATGCGGCGGTAGATGACGTCGACCTGCTGGTGGCCGTGGGTGGTGCGCATGTAGACGCGATTGTTCAGCACGAACAGGTCGCGCCCTTCGACCAGCTCGATCCCCATCTGCTGCGCCAGGAAGGCGTGCTCGAAATAGGCCGAGTTGTAGACGCCGGGCGTCAGGAGCACCACCGTGGCGCTGTCGCCGGCGCCGAAGCCCATCCGGGGAGAGATGCTGCGCAGGTTCTCCAGCAACTGCTCGCAATAGTGCTCGACCGGCCGCACACGCAACTCGTCGAACCAGTCGGGGAAGATCCTCGACATCGCGGTCCGGTTGGCGAGCACGTAGGAAACCCCACTCGGGGATCGGAGATTGTCCTCCAGCACGAGGTAGTTGCCGTCGCCGTCCCGCACCAGGTCAGTGCCAACGATGTGGACGTAGCGATCGTGCGGGACATCGACACCGACGACCTCGCGCCGGAAATGCGGGGCACGCACGACGAGGTGGCGCGGCACGATCCGGTCGTTGAGGATCTGCTGGTCGTGGTAGATATCGTGGATGAACTGGTTGAGGGCGGTAATGCGCTGGGTAAGACCGCGCTCGATCCGGTCCCACTCGTTGGCGGGAATCAGCCGGGGAATGGGGTCGAAGGGAAAAATCCGCTCGGTTCCCTGCGCGTTGTCGGAGTAGACGGTGAACGTTACGCCCTGATGCAGGAACGATTGGTTGGCGATATCGCTGGCGGCGCGAATGTCGCTGGCGGTCATCCCAGCCAGGTGATCGATGATCGCGCGGTAGTGCGGCCGCGCCTCGGTCCCGCCATCGGGCAGGGAGAGGAACGCCTCGTCGAAGAAGCCATCGGTCTGGTACCGGTTGGCCAGCAAGCCGCCCGTGGCGGTCCGTGTGGGCGTTTCAGGCACGATTCCCCTCCCAATCCGGGATCACGCATGGACCGGGCTCGCCGCGTCCCGCGATCCACCTGCTGCCTGATTGCCTTAGAACGCAAGTATCGCGAGGAAACCGGCGTTTCGCCAGCGAACGGACCGTGCGCGATGCCAAACCGGTTTGTGCATGACGCATGAGCGGTACCGGAACAGCCTTCATTGCAGCTGGTCCGGTAGCGCCCGATCACGACCGGCTTTGGCGGGCGCGTGCCCGCGCGGCGGCGATGCGGGACGCGGAGTCGTCGGGTTCGTCCGCGGTCACTTCAATGCGGTCCACCCACTTGACGCTGGTGTAGTGGAGCCGGCCTGGCACGACCAGACGCCAGGGTCCGCCCTGTTCCACGCCGAACGGCTCGCCTGCGATGCGGTCGCACAGCAGCACGCTCCCGGCGTCGGCGATCGCCACGGCAACGGCATACGGGCCAGCGCTGACGCGGAGATAGCGTGCGTCGGCGGACGGGCTCGTGACGGCGATGATGTCGGCGAGCCGGACACCGGACCACTCCCGGGTGGGACGATTGCCACCCTCCAGGCAGCTCACTCCTCCGGTATATGGGACATGCGGCAGCGCGGTAATCTCGGCTGGTTCCAGGTGGCGCGGCTGGGCGACGAGCCCGTCGACCCGGAGAATCGGATGCTCGGCATGCGCGCGCGCCTGTCGCGAAATCCCATTGGCGGTACGGCCGGCGTAGATGGTCATTGCGACTCCTTTACTTCACATCCTGCCATTCAGGGGATCGAACCAGGTGGCGGTGTCGCCAGTCCATCGCGGCCGAGAAAGCCGTGTGCAATCAGCAATTCCTGACCGCCGGTCCCGAGCAGCCAGCGATACATGGTGCTCGTCGCCGAATGTGGTTCGACCGTGCAGACGCGTCCGAGCGAGAACGCAATGCGGTCGTGGAAGTCCAGGTCAGGCGGTAGCGGAACGACCGTGACCGCGTCGCCCAGGGCCACGGCCTCAGACGCGTAGAAGATCCCGGCCGTCGCCCGACCGTCCGCCAGAAAGGCGGGAAGGTCGCCGGACCCGCGGGAATACATGAGGGTGCCGTTGGCCAGCCTGGCCTGCATTGCCCGGTCAATACCCGCTTCGCGGAACATCGCGGCGACATACTGGCCGCAGGGATCGGTCTGCGGTTGCGGCACGACCACCGTCAGTGACGGGTCGAGCAGCGATTCCAGCCCGCCAATTGGTGGACCGTCGGGACGCACGATGATCGCAAGGCGGTTGCCGGCCAGGATCGTGGGAGTGATGACGAACCCATCGACGAAGAGTTCATCCATGTACCGGGTGTTGGCTGAGACGTAGAGGTCAGCCGCCGCGCCGGCGCGGATTTCCCCGGCGAGGATCCCCGAAGGCACGAACGCGTGGAAGGCAAGCTCGACCTCCGGTTCGATCCGCGCGAACGCCGCACGGATGGACGCGGAAATCTGCGCAAATGCTCCGGGCATGAAGAGACGAAGAGGCCGGTCCGTTTCCATGGGCGTGATTGTACGTGAAGCGCTGCCGGTCTTCCGGGTCTCGCTGACCGGGATACCCACTGTCTCTGCAATATCAGCCGGGAAAGGATTTCCAGGCAAGGTCTCCATGTCCTGCACGGGACAGCGCTCTGGCCGCGAGTCCCCACCACACCCTACACCTCAACCGTGTAATTCAGCGTCAATTCGTCGGCCGGAACCCCGCGAATGCCCCAGTTCTCGCGCGGGGTTTCGGTGATGGTGATCTCGACATCCTGCGGGGAAATGCCACAGCGGGCCTGGATCTCGCGGAAGATAGCGCGCAGGAACGCCTTCTTCGTCTCCGCCGTGCGCCCCTCGAACATGGAGATTTCGATGATCGTGTACTGGCGGCCGCGGTCCCCGGGGTAGATGAAGTCGGCGTCGTCGAGCCCGATGAAGCGGTGGAAACGCTTCTCCGGCGGCAGGCCAAGCGACTCCATCGCAGCCTCGTGGATGGCACCAGAGAGATCGTCCCGGCACCGGTTGAGATGGGCGTGCAATCCATAGACCTTGATTTGTGCCATGCGTCCTGCTCGACTCCGGAATATCGCATTGAGGTGTCCGGAACTGCCGGATCCCCTGTTGCCGTGCCACTCTTCAGACATCATCATCCCCAGCGCGGCTCAACAGTGTGCCGTTCGATTCACGTTCATTACGCGCTCGGGGGAGTCATGTTGAAACGAATTATCGCAGGCGCGATGCTGCTCGTGTTGGGCCTGGCCATGGCGGTACCGGCGTCGGCGGGAGTTCAAACCGCACTCGTGCTCCAGGTTAACGGAGAACCAGGACCGGTCACCGTTCCGGCTGATTCCGCGCCGGAACTCACCGTCTCCAATCTCACCCCCAACGTCGCCTTCACCCTGTACGTCTACTTCGACGGCGTGTGCTCCGGAGAGACCACGCCCCAGGAACCCGTCCTCACGTCCGAAACCACCTACACCTTCACACTCGGCACGCTCACACCCGGCGACACCTACATCTACGAGGTGTGGCAGGGCGAGCGCCCGAGCAACTGCGTCACGATCAACGTCGAACCGGACGCCACTGAGGAACCAACGGAGGTCCCCACCGAGGCGCCAACGGAAATCCCAACCGAGGTTCCCACGGAACAGCCAACCGAAGCTCCGACCGAGGTTCCGGGCACCACGACGCCTGCCCCCACGGAAGATCCCGGGGCGACAGCAACCGAGGTCGTGGTCAGCGAGTTGCCCACGACCGGCGCCAACCACAGCGGGCCAGGCTCGCCGCTGTTTGCCGGGTTCCTCCTGCTTGGTGGACTGGCGATGCTGGCGACCGCAGCCGTGGTGCGTCGCGGCAAGGTGTAGTCACCACGGCACGAGCCGACGAAGACAATGACCAGAGGGCGAGACGGGAGACGTCTCGCCCTCGTGCCGTTCGCAACCCCAACCGGGAAGCTGGCATACTTGGCTGCACACCCGCCGTGCCAACGAAGCCGGATTCGACCGATGGCCCACGCACATCCGCCAATTGCAGACAAACCGGTTCATCGGGAGTTCCCGTTTGTCGCGGTGGCCTCCACCGTTGGGGCCGCGCTGGCCTTCGGCGGAGTGGCGCTGGCCACCAGCGCCCTCGGCGGCGATCCGGCCGGGTTGGTGGCTGGAGCGGTGGTGATGGTGGGCGCCGGGACATGCCTGCTGGTCCCAGCCACCAGGCAAACCGCCCTGCTGCTTGCCTGGAACGGCCTCGGCATCGCGTTCGGCATGTTCACCGTCAGCCTGTTCAGCGTGGGGGCGCTGATGGCGTTCCCGCTGGCACTGGTCGCGTTGGCGCTGTCGTCATGGCCCCGCCGTCACGGGGAGCCAATCGTGAGCGGCCCGGCGATGGTGGTGCTGGGAGCTGGCTTCATCCTGGCGTTGGTACTCCACGGCGGGCTGGCATGGCTCGCGGGACTGTGGTGAGGGACGCTGCATGGCCGCCGTTCATCACGCCATCCGCGACGACATTGCCTCGTACGAACTGACCTGGCCACGGCAGGTCGCGATCTCGCCAACTGCAATCCGGCACTACACGACCTGCCCGCACCGCATCCGCCTTCAGTACATCGAAAAGCGGAAATCGCCCTACGTCTACAACCTGTTCCTCGACCAGGGAAATATCGCTCACAACCTGCTGGCCGAAGTCGCCCACCGGCGCCGCAACAAGCTGGCCCAGCGCAGCGAGGACGAGATGTGGGACCGCACGTTCCGGCGGCTGCCCCGGAACGAGTTCCCGTCGCGAGTGGCCCACGAGTCGGCGGCAAACGACGTGATGGGATGGGTCAGGTACGGCATCTCCCGGCTCGACGAGCATGCCGAGATCCTGATCGTGGAGAAGCCGGAGAAACGCACCTGGCCGTGGCCTGGTGGATCGGCGCTCACGATCACGACGAGGCCGGATGCGATCCTGCTACGCACCGGGCTCGACGGCGAGCAGTTCGTGGAAATCATCGACTACAAGACCGGCTCGAAGGAGTACGTGGACGAAATCCCGCCGGTGACAATGCGTTACGTCTTCAAGAAACTCTTCAGCGGCATTTCAGCCGACACCCTCTCGCTGCAAATGCAGTTCACCTACGTTTGGCTCGCTCACCGCGAAACACATGAGATCCCCCTGACGCCCGAGTATTGCCAGACGGAGTGGGAACGCGTCACCGGTTTGATCGGCCAACTCCTGACCGAACGTGAGTGGCAGCCACAGCCATCCCATCTCTGTCACTACTGCCCGTTCAACGGGAATGCCTGCACTGCGTTTGCTGGCTGGGATGATCCGTACCTGACTGAACGGTGAACGGAAGGCGGCGTGGGCGACCCGGACCATCGTGGTTTCGACATCGTCCGCGTGGGAGTGGTGTTCAAAGCGCATGGCAACATGGTTGCTCCGGAAAGCCGGTCAACCACACATCGCAGACGCCTCCACGAACGACGGTTCACCTGACCTGATGATGCCATCGATAACGGGCGGCTGTTGTCCGCGATTCGAGGCCAATCCGGGTCGCCGGGCATGGCGTCGGGAATCCGGACGGGTTGTTCGCACGATCGCTCCCCGTCGAGGCAGGCGAGTTGCCGTTCCGCCAGATCCTTGATGGCCTCCTGCTGCGGCTCCAGGGTGAGACCGCTGGCCGTCGACGCGCCGGGAGCCGTGACGTGGCAGAGCAGCCAGCCGGTTTGCCTCCACATCCTCCGCAACGGAGTAGTCCCGGTTGAAGAGGTGCCCGTTGGCAACATCCAGGCGAACGACCTGACCGTTGAGGCCGGGACCGTCCCCATCGCGCACCGACTCGAACAGTTCTGCCTGGCGTTCGGCGACGGCTCCGACCACCGCAACGACCATGGCGACTCGAAACACCCATCGCCGCTGCCGCGCGGGGAGTGGCATACTTGCGCCACAAACGATCACGTCCGGTCAGGAACACGCACAATGCTCGATACCGAACGCCGTCAGCAGATCGTCGCCCTCGTTGAAGAGCGCAGCAGCCTGACCGTCAATGAACTCGGCGCCCACTTCGGGGTGAGCGCGGCAACGATCCGGCGCGACCTCAACCTGCTCAGCCAGCGCGGCATGATCGAACGCGCGCACGGCGGCGCGGCGAAACGGGTCCGGGTAGCCACCGAAATGCCGGAACCGCCGCTCCTGCATCGCGCGACGCTCCAGGCGGACGAAAAGAGCCGGATCGGCAGGGCGGCGGCGGCGCACGTTCATGATGGCGAAACGATCATCATCACCAGCGGCACGACCACTGTCGAGATGGTGCCGCACCTCGCGCACCGAAACGGGCTCACCGTGATCACGAACGCCATCAACATCGCGCTGGCGCTGGCGCCCTACCAGGCGATCGCGGTGATCGTGCTCGGCGGCACGCTCCGCCACTCGGAACTCACCGTGCTCGGCTCGCTGGCCGAAGACGCGATGGAGAACCTGCGTGCCGACAAGCTGTTCATGGGCAGTTCGGCAATCCATGTCGACTACGGTCTCTCGGCCGAGAACCTGGCCGAAGCCCGTAGCGACCAGACCCTGATGGCGGCGGCGCGAGAGGTGATCGTGCTGGCCGACCACACCAAGTTCGGACGAGTCGCCACGGTGCGGGTTTCCCCGCTGGAACGCATCCGCCGGATCATCACCAGCACCGGCCTCGACCAGCAGGACATGCTCGCTCTGGAAGCGCATCACCTGCTCCTGGAACGCGTGTAAGGTCGACCGCGCGCAAACCTGCACATACGCGCACACGTGCGCACCATAGCCATTGACACTCAATCACGATTGTGCAAGACTTTCCCAGTTTCGCAGGGACCATATGGCGGCGGCCGGTGATGCTGGCTGTCGTATTTCGATCACCAGTCGTACGGTGCAAGGCAACGCACAGGCAGGAGGCTCGATCGATGGCAGGTCAACTCAACCGGCGGCAATTGGCGTGGCTGGCGGGCGGTGGCGCCGCGGCCCTTTCGTTCAGTCATTCGGCTCCGGGGTATGCCCAGGACGCCGATGCGACCGAAGCAGCAGCGGCAACCTCGACCGCCGAGGCCGAGGGCGTCCAGGTCACCAGCCCCGAAGAGGGCAAAACCAATGTCACCTGGTGGACCCACAACAACCCGGCGTTCGTGCAGGCCAACACCGACCTGATCACGAAATTCGAGGCCGAGAATCCGGACATCCACATCGTCTACCAGTACTTCCCCTACGGCGTGTTCGTCCAGAAGCTGCAAACAGGCTACAGCTCGGACACGGTTGCCGACATCCAGCAGATGTTCGGCACCTGGGTGACCAACTACGCCAAGTTTGGCCTGCTCGACAAGGTCCCCGACGAGATGGCGTCGTCGCTGAGCGAGCGGTTCTGGCAGGCAGCCTACGGCGCCTACGAGCTTGACGGCGCGTTTTACGGCCAGCCGAAGGAATACAACCTCGAAAACGGCGGCCTGCTGGTCAACCCAGCCATCCTCGAATCGGTCGACGTAACCGAGACACCCACCGACTGGGCAACCCTGGTCGACGTGGCCGCCGCCGCGAGTGTCTGGGACGGCAACATCCTGACCCAGGCCGGCCTGCTCATCATCAACACCGATGCCACGACCTTCACCTATCTCTCGATGATCCTCCAACAGGGCGCGAGTTACTTCGCCGAGGATGGCGTCCATGTGGACCTCTCGAGCGACGCCGCGAAGCAGGCCTGGGCCGATCTCTGCGCCCTGATCACCGAATACAAGGTCGATGACAGCCAGTCGTACACGGCGGATGGCTACGAGTTCTTCTTCCAGGGTCACGGCGCGATGTGCGCCAAGGGTCCGTGGGCGATTGCCGTTGGCCAGGAGAACTATCCCGACCTCGAGTTCCGCTACGACCCGATCCCGCCGTACGCCGGGACGGAGCTCAAGTTCGCGGCCGAGTCCGGCTGGGGCGAGGTGGTCAACGCCAAGGCGAGCGACGAGGTGAAGGCGGCGGCGTGGAAGTTCATCGAGTTCTCGCATCGTGATGAGAACATGCGGGAATGGAACAAGGCGACCTTCACCGTGCCTTCGCTCCAGGCGTTGAACAACGATCCCGCCCTGCTCGAGGCGGCCCCGGGCCTGGCGACTTCCTTCGCCGCCCTGCCAGGCGGCCAATGGATCGGCCAGATCGGCGACCGCGACCGGTTCTTCGCGAGCATCTACAACGCCTACATCAGCGTCGACATCGGGGAGGCCAGTGCCGAGGACGCGCTGGCGAACGCCGAGCAGGAAATCAACGCGATGATCGACGAAAGCATGGGCCCGTAAAGGCAACGGGGACGTCCAATCCATGGTTTCGTCATTCTGAGGCGCAGCCGAAGAATCCCCGTGCGAAGCACTGTCCGACG